>NZ_JBRREK010000014.1:0-92288 GCF_056760235.1 Stenotrophomonas sp. STEN018 | reverse complement strand
CCGCAGATGGGGTAATTGCGCCTGCAGGACAGGAAATGCCGTCCTGCTGTGCGAAGTTAGGCATGAAAGTTACCGATTTGATGCAGGCTGCCGACTGCGCTAGTTCAATCGCTGCATAACAAAGGGTATGAGCTGATTGTTCAGACCTTCCCTAAGGGCCCGGTGCCATCTTTCGTTGGAAAGCAGGAAGGAGCTGCCTGGCGGCAGCTGTTCTACCGCAATAGTGATATCGTGCTGCTGTGCGAACCATTCGCACTGCCAGCGCACCAATACATCGCGAACTACGCTTGTGAGTTGTTTGCTATCGGCCGATGTTAATGGGCGCCAAGTGCAGTAAGAAGGACTCATCCTTGGCCCCGCATTTGGAATAGTTGCATTATCATTTCATTGGCCGTGCTGATCACTTGGGAAGATGCCTGGAATCCTCGCTGTATCAAAATCAGACGTCCAAATTCGGTTGAAAGGTCAACGTTCGAGGCTTCGCTATAGCCAGATACCAATGTGCCAACGCCATTCTCGCCGCTGGTGGTGTAGCTTGGGAATAGTGACTTTGAAGCATTGAAAAGCCCATTGCTTTCCTGCACAAGTCGTTGTGGATCATGGAACTTTGCCAAGGCTATATTTCCAATTTCCTCCAACTGTCCATTCGAGTAGTTCAGTATCAGGCTGCCCTTTTTGTCGACGGTTGTGGATGCCAGGCTTCCTGCGGTGTAACCATCACTTTGCGAGACCCTCAGGCTGGAATTGGTTCCTGCTGAAAAATGGGTGACGCCGCTGGAGAAATCCAATTTAATTGTGCTGGCTGGTGCGTTTGAAGCTTCCAACGTGAACTCCAGAACGTCCATGCCTGGCTCCGGGATTCCGCCGAGGAACTGCAAGGTATTCTTGCTGATTTCTTTATTATCAGAATCATGCACAGCGACGGACCAACGACCAGGAAAGATGTCGTTGTCGAGTGTGAAGACGATCTTTAGAGTTTGTTTCTGCCCGTTGCTATCGTAGACGTCGACATTGGGAATCGAGAATTCTTTGGCGCTAGCAGAAAGATTGTCTGAGAACTGAATGCTCGTCGTTGGGGAAGGAGGGCTCATCCTCTTTCCGTCAATTTGGATTGGCTCCAACTTTCCGTTGCTCGTCAGCGTTGCCAGGCGTAAACCCGAACCCTTGTCTTGTATATAGCCGTCATCGCCAATAATGAACTGAGCGGTACGGACATATCTCACCTGTTCGCCATCGAGTAGGGGAATGAAGCCCTCTCCTTGAATGGCTAGGTCAAGCTGGCCGTCGCTCCGGCGCGTGTCACCTTGCGCAAAATTGACGAAAGAATAGCTATATTCCACCCCACTACCAAACTGCATTGTGTGGGAATGGCCTAGTGTGTTGTTCGAGAATTGTTGACCATAATAAAGATCGGAGAAGCGAGGCGTTGTAGTTTTGAATCCGGATGTGTTGATGTTTGCGACGTTGTTACTGATCGTCTGCAGACCTTTGGAATGGGCGGTCAAGCCGCTCATTCCGATATAGATACTTTCGAGCATTGTCAAAACTCCTTAGCGCACCTGAACTACCTGGGATATATTGGCGTTGGTCAAGAATTCGCCACTAGGAGTCTCGATAGTCAAATTGGGCGTGCCCTCTTTGAATGAGATGCTCTTGACGACGCCGCTGAGCAAACTCGTAGTTGTCTGTACATCCACGGTGCGCCCAAGCAAGCCAATGGTTTGAGTGGCTGATTGCACGGAGAGCAGGTCGTCGATCTTGTCTGTCATCTGTCGGGTTTGTTCCAGCGCGGTGAACTGTGCCAACTGAGAAATGAACTCGAAATTGTCGACCGGCTTCAGGGGGTCTTGGTACTTGAGCTGGGTCAGGATGATCTGCAGGAGGGATTGCATATCCAGGCCGGACGCATCAATTCGCTGGCTCGCGGCGCTCTCATTTCCTATTGGACTAATTGGCATGGCTTAGCTCCTTGATTGTGGTGGGCGAAACTTCGTTTCCATTGATGAAGAGTCGGTCCAGCATCACGCCGTGCGCTTTAACAGTCCGCAATACCTCACGTTGGAGATCATCTAGTGCGCGCGGGTCGCTTTCCTTTAGGCGGACGGAGACTGAGAGACCATAGCTGCCCTGCATGAGAGTGATCAGACCGGGAGTGATTGGGCTTTGCTCACACGGCATTGAGCGGTGAAGTCGCTCAACAGATGCAAATGACTTGTCCTTAGTAATCGCGCTACGGTAAGGGAGGTCCGCTTGAAGTGCGGCCAATGAGAGTTGACCGGATGCAAGCTGCTCTGGGCCGGGATGAACGCTTCCTGGGCCATGTGTAGATGTCCGGATGCCGGTGGCATGATGTGCCCCCTTGATGCGATTCGAGATTTCTGGCATCAGCTCATGAGCGGGCGAAGCCGAGGCGGGAACGTGCAACGCCTGTGTTGTCGAGGTGGAGGCGTGATCAAGGCTGCTGCCCTTTATGTGTTTGGTGCTTGCGGCGTTATCTTCAACGCGTGACGTCGTCCACATGCCGCTCTCCGCTTTGCGCAGTATTTGTTGAAATTCGACATTTGGCCCGACTCGGTCCGGTGTCGACACTGGGTGGTTTGTTGTTTGCGTTTGGGGAGAGGGAATTTTCAAAGTTGGTTTCTCAAGCGTTGGTGCAGCTCATTCAGTAGGTCAGAGCGATCCTCGTCTAAGCGTTGGCGATAGCGTGCACCGGCGCGCGCAGCTTCTCGCTCTGAACTTTCCGCCAGTTTCTTCTGTTGAATCAGCAGGATTTGCTGCTCATCAAAGCGCTCCAGGGCAGTCGAATATTCAATCTTGGCGCTGTTATATGAGGTGTCTGCGCGCGCGGAGGCACGAGACCAATCCATGATCGCAATTGGTGAAAATCCATCGCGGGAAGCCAGCAAGTGCCGCCTTTGGCTATATGAGGACTCCAACGCAACGAAAGCTGAGTCTCGGGCCACTGCCGCGCAATCCGTCTTGTACTTAAGCAAGATGGATTGGGTTTCAGCGCAATAGCGTCGAAGCTTGTACAGATCAGCGATGGTCGTGCGAGCGACGAAATCGGCGCGCTTCGTCATGATGGGTTGCCCAATAGATGCTGCAATGATTTGATGCTGTCGCTTCTGGTGGTGAACTCGCTGGAGTCTTGCCGAAGGAAGGCAAGCAATGCCGGTCGCAGATTGATCGAGCGGTCCAGCGCTCGGTGACTGCCGGGAACATACAAGCCGGACTCGATCAGCATCCTTGAGGAATCGTGCAATGAGAGCTGCGATATGGCATCTGCGGCGGCATCACGCTGATCTTTATTGGTAACCACTCCGAATACTCTGCTGATGCTCTTGGGTACATCAATTGCCGGGAAATGCCGCATTTCTGCGAGCTCGCGAGTCAGGACTATATGACCGTCGAGCAACGCACGTAGGGAGTCGGACATGGGATCATCAATGTCATCGCTCTCGGCCAGAACGGTTACCAGTGCAGTTATGGCGCCGCCATCTCGAAGTGCACCGCACCGTTCAATAACCTTAGGCAATGCCGCAAAAACACTTGGAGTGTAGGCGCGGACTGTCGGAGGTTCGCCGGCGGCCAAGCCCATCTCGCGCATCGCCATGGCATATCGGGTCATTGAATCCAAAAGCAGTAGGACGTGTTGCTTCTTTGACCTGAAGTACTCTGCCAAGGTCAGTGCGACCAGCACGCTACGAGCACGCATCACGGCCGGTTGGTCAGATGTGGCCAGGACCATGATCGAGCGACTGCGTGCCTCTTCAGTTAGCGCGGTTTCCCAAAAATCTTGCGCTTCACGGCCACGTTCTCCGACTAGGCACAGTACGCATACATCTGCTGAAACGTGACTCGCCATCCCGCCGAGTAGCGTGGTTTTTCCGACTCCGCTACCAGCAAAAATACCGACGCGTTGTCCAACTCCCAACGTTAGGAGGCTATCGATTACCCGGACGCCTGTCTCCAGTGGATACTTCGGTGACACTCGATCTAAGGCGGCGCTTTGTATGCCAGCAAGTGGCCGCTGCTGCGCCATATCATCGATAGGCGCTCCGCCATCCAGTGGATTGCCGAGCGCGTCAATGATGCGGCCGAGATAAGCATCTCCTACGGGTAATGTGGCCCCGATACGGACTGCCTCCACGTAATCACCTATCCGAATAGATGTTACGGGTCCGTAGGGGACTAGTGTCACCCGGCCGATTTCGACCTTTACAACTTCCGTCAACAGAGGGTCTTGGTTGCTTCGTGTAACCGCGCAGAGTGAACCGAGTGGAACTCCCGGACCGTCGGCTTCCAGGTGGGTCGACATGATTCGTGTGATTTTTCCACAATACGTAGCAGTCTCCACGTCGTGCATGGCTTGGACGAAAGGGTGCATTGGAATATCAGACATGACTGCGCTGCAAGCGATCCAACGCTTTGTTGAGCTTTGTGTGCTGCGCTTGGATGCTGATGTCGATTGTGCCAAGCGTCAGATTGATAAGGCAGGTGCCGCTCTCGAGCTCGGGCCTGGCCAGTATTTTGCAGGCGGGAACGCATAGACGATCAGGCAATTGATGAGCCAGATCATCCTCGTCAGGGAAATCTCTTTTTGATACCTCGATAAGTATCAGCGCATCGCGGGTGACTTCACGTAGATGATGTGCGGCGCTATCTGCAATAAGCTCTGCATACCCGGAGATGTTGCCGAGGACATTGTTCAGTGCTGTCGCGGCGATTTTGGTAGCGAGATCGCTGACGTGCTGGTCAAGCGAGTTCTCAAAGTGCTCGAGTGCCCGATTCATGGCTTCACGCAGCAGATTGTTCCGGGCCACGCTTTGGTCTGCGGCGCTCTTTTTACCCTGCTCCACACCAAGCTGCAGGCCGCGATTATGACCAGAAATTTCGCGCTCTTCGGCGGACTGCTTTGATTTCTTGAGATCAGTTTGAAGCAAAGCAATTTCCGCCCTTAAGGTCTCAGCTAGCACCCTTTCCTCAGTCACAGAATTCTCGCCGGCGGCAGGGCCGCCGGGTATCTTTTGACGCGCCGAGCCGACTGAAATCGTGTGTGCCTTGATTACCCCGCTCATCGCCAGAACTTCCACTTTTCTCTGCTGCGCTTTGCAACGCCCTTGGTGTCCACGTCCCGCGTAGTCTGTTCCGCAAGCATCGAGGCCGGAGCACTCAGCGCTGCTTGTACAAGTGCCCGGCCGGCGCGCGGCGTCAAGCCGCAGCTATCCTCATGTATCGAAGAGCTATTTAGACCTCCGCGTGTAAGAGCTTCCAGTAGTGCGTGTTCATGGGTGATACGTAGTCCGAAGCAGATTCTTGCAGCCAGCTCTATCGAGACTGAATCGACAACGCTGGCTAGTTTCGCTGCCCTTCGCATCTGATCTTCTTCCGCCTTCGCGTCAACCGTTGCAGAGCTGGCGTTGCGTGGAAGAGCATCGGGCTCACCTGGCGCCAGCGGAAGTGGAACCTGACTTTCGTTTAGTAGCGGGCGCAGTCGCTGCTGCTCAGCGGTGTTGAGACTGCCCCATATCTGCTCGAGATCATTGAAGGACAATTCGCTAAATTTTGAAATTGCCCTGCGTAAGTCGTATTCATGCTTCGCCATGGTGTTCCTCGTCCTGGATCAGCTTTTTAAGTCGTTGCACGAATACCTGCCGCTCAGCCTCGGTCATCGGCGGATGAGCGCTGTGTGTGGATTTGCGGGTAAAGAAGATGGCGATCAGAGCTAACAGAAGCAGGCACGGTATTGCGAGCCAAGCGTGCTCTTGCAGGCGCGCGAAGCGGGAATGGCCACTTGCACCTGATGACGTTGTTGCTGCTTCTGAAAGCGCATGGCTATCAGAAGGTGGATCAGGGTTTGTTGAGGCCGGGTTTGTAGCAGTTACCAGGCTAGGTGGAGCGGAGCTCTCTGAAGCTGCATCCGCAAGCGCAGTTGGAACGCGAGCGACGATGGATATCCGGTCCCCACGGCTGGGGTCCAGACCGATGGACGCTGAAACCACTTCTGTCAAGCGTCGGGTATCATCCGGCGAAAGCTCTTTTTCCAAAGCTATGCCAACTGAAAGGCGCCGAATAGATCCCGGCGCGGAAACTACTTGCTCTACAACACGATTGTTCTTCCGTTCACTTTGAAGTGTCGGCAGGGGGGGGCGTTCGATTGAGACTACATCCTTCTCGTCTGCTTCCCGAATGCTGGGCAACGAGGCCAAGCTGGGTGCGCTGAAGGAGCGCGGACGCGACTCCGAATGGCGCGTAACTTGGACCTGATCAAAATTGACGTCAGCGTCGACTGCGATATTGACAGGCGAACTTCCAATCAGGTGCGCGACCTGAGCCACGATCTTATCTTGATAGTGAGATTCGATGGCCTGCTTCAATGCCAATCTCTTATCTTCTGTCTCTCTTTTGGAAGATGCCATTGCAGCACCGCGGGAATCGAGCACCGTCACGTCGGACGGCTGCATCTCAGGGATGGCTGCCGCAACCAAACGCTGGATGCCTTCGATGGTTTCTTCACTCAGTTGCTGGTCGCGACGCATGAATACCGCGACTGAACCTTTCGGCCGCGGCCTATCCCGGCGAAAGATCGATGATTCAGGCAAGGTAAGGTGCACGCGCGCAACGTCCACTTCGTCGAGCGACATGATTGTTCTAGATAGCTCCCCTTGGAGTGCCCGCTGGTAATTCACCTTCTGGGCGAACTCGGTCAGGCCCAAGCTTGATTCCTTGAACAGTTCCAAGCCGACAACGTCCTGAAGGCGCAGATCACCACTCATGAGCTTAATTCGGGTAGCGCGGCTGCTGTTATCCGGAACAAGGATTCGACCGGCTTCTTCGTCGAGCTGATAGGGGATCTTTTCTTTCTCTAGCTCGGCAATGATCGCGCGAGCGTCCGCGGCCTTTAGGTCAGTAAAGAGGGGTTCGTATTTTGGTCGCAGCGAAAGGTAAATAATCAAAGCAACCACGAAAATAAGCAGGAACGCTGCTCCAGCAACTAGTCGATAATTTGATCGGCTCCACGAAGCGAAAGATTGAATGATGCTTGCTTTCCCTGTGGCCATTTAGAGCTGCATCCGCATAAGTTCCTGGTATCCCTCGACCAGCCGTGAGCGGACCTGGAGTGCAAAATGTAGAGACATGCGCGCCTGTTCAAGAGCCATCATCACTTGATGTGGTGGTATGTCGCTGCCGATCGCAAACGCCTGCACCGCCTGGTCGGCAACTTTCTGATTGGCATCTACATTCATGGCCCCATCAAGGAGGATTTCTTTGAAGTTCAGCTGAGTGTTGGCAGCAGCTGACTCTCCTGGAGTCGAAATGAATGTCGGCGCAAGGTTGATATTGCCTACAGATTCAACGCTCACGGCGTGCCACCGAGTTCAAGTGCGCGCATGTACATCGCACGTGCCGAGTTGTACATCACAGTGTTGGCCTCATAGGTGCGCAGGGTTTGCATCATCAATGCCATTTCTGCTGCGTGATTGATTGTGGGATAGGCAACATCGCCATCCTTGTTGGCTGATGGATGGGAAGGGTCACGCACCATCCGCGCCGGAAGGTCCATTTGTTGCAGCGCGTAGGGTTTGACGCCGCCCATGCTGCTCGGATTGAGACGCTCCAGTGTTTCACTAAAGCGTGGCTTGCTTGGACCCGATATCAATCGTAGTGCGCGATACGGTTCTTCGCCGGGCTCGCTAACTGTGCCAATATTTGCCAAATTCTGAGCGATGATTTCCATCCGCTGACGCTCAACATCCAAGGCTGAGCGAGAAATAGAGAAAATTGAATTCGCCACTTATCAGCCTCCCTTTATGGCTAGATTTTCGATCTGCAACGAGCGACTGAGCATTCCGATCAGCATGGCATAGCGCGCTGATGTCTCTGACGCCGTAGCGATTTCCTGGTCTATCTTTACCCCTTGGTTGGAGTCGTAGGCCAAATAGTAGTGTGTGGGCTGCACCCTGCCGATCTCTCGGGATGCCGCAGAAGGATCACTTCCATCATTTTGCAGAGCTGTTAGGCGCAGTTGTTCTTCGAAGGCGACTCGCAGTGGCGAGTAGCCTTCAGAACTGGCGTTTGCGATATTCTGCGCGGTGGCGAGATGGCGAGCGTGCAAGCCGTCAAGTGCTTTGGTTGTGATCGCTCTTATGAATTCGGATGACATTGGATATTCCGTTACTGGACAACGACGTCGGCGTGCAGGGCGCCGGCCGCTTTGATCGATTGAATGATGGAGATAACATCACGGGTGCTTACGCGTGATTTCGATAGAGCGCTGACCAAGTCCGAAATGGTTATGTTCTTGAATGTTCTGGCAACGCGCTGATCGTCGTCCTCCACCGTCAAATCGCTATTGCTTATGATCAGGCTGCGTACCGATCCGTCGGTGACGCCGATGATGTCTGGTTGCGAGGCAGAGAAATCGGTATCCACAGCTACTCGAATGGATCCATGAGAGATGGTGATCGGCGAAATTCGAGTGTCGCCACCTGCCACTACCGTGCCGGTGCGCTCATTGATTACGACTCGCGAGGATTGGTCCGGAACAACGGCGAGGTGCTCGATACGTGAGACATATGCGTTTAGATCAGCGCGCGCAGCCGGGGCTCGTACACTTACGGTCTCTGCATCTCGGGAGATCGCCATATTGCTGTTGAAGGAACGATTTATTTGCTCCGCAATTCGCTCTGCGGTGGTCGAGTCAGGGTTCTTTAAGACAAAGGTCAGGCGATCATTGTCGATAGTCAGCTCCGAGTGGATTGGGCGCTCGACAGTTCCTCCGTCGGAGACAGTTCCAACGGTAGGGTGGTTTTTTTGTCGCTGATTGCCATTGGCGTTGAATTGATAGCCGCCTACCACCACAGGCCCCTGTGCCAGTGCATAGATACGTCGATCAGGTCCCCGCAGTGGGCTGAGTATCAAAGTTCCTCCGGCAAGGCTTCGCGCCTCTCCGGTCGAGGTAACATTTACGTCAATTTTGTCTCCGATGTTTGCCCCCGGAGGCAACGTTGCGGTTACGAGTACCATCGCGACGTTTCGGCTCTGGATCTGTTCTTGTGGCACCGTTAGGTCGAACTGAGAGAACATGTTGGACATGGCTTGACGTGTTGCCTGATTGCGCGGTGCATCACCAGAGCCTGCCAGGCCAGTAACGATTCCATACCCCACCAACATATTGTCCCGACGTCCTAGGAAACGACCGAGATCCTTGAGTCGGACATTGGATACGCCCCGCTGCGAGCTGTCCGCGGCCACAGCAGTGGTTACGATAGGGGGCAGAAGAAGGGCGGATAGGAGTACAAGCATGACGCGCGCTGGGCTGCATCTCGGGTTCATTGCTCGTGCATTGATTGTGCGGCAAAGAACTGAATTCGGCGCATATGGCTGTTCTCGAAAGTTGGATCGAATCATTTTGTTGTCTAGTGCCGTGCTCATGTCGATCACCAGATGCCAAGCCAGGCGAGTACGCGCGGAATAAGCCCCGGACGCGTGCGATCGGTGATGTGGCCATCGCCCACGTAGTCGATCGTGGCATCGGCTATGCGGGTTGAGAGAACGGTGTTGCTCTGGGAAATGTCAACCGGTCGGATACGCCCCGACAATCGAATTCGGGTTGTCTCGCCATTGATATCGATAACCTGTTCGCCAGAGACGAGAAGGTCATCATTTGATAAGCGTTCGCTTACCGACACACTGATTTGGGCGAGCAGGTTGCCGCTGCGCTGCACCTGCCCGCGGCCGCTGTAGTTGTCACGCAGATTGGCTTGCAGCGAAGTTTCAGTGTTGCCCGGTGATCTGACATTGACTCCAATTCCAAAACCGGTAGACGTTGTCGTGTCGGTGCTGTTGCGAGCGCTGGAGTTTTCATAAACCAGTACCGTAACGATGTCTCCCGGTTGGGAGGCGCGGCGGTCTGAGAAGAGTGGGCGGTAGTCTGCTCCATTGAACAGATTGTCGGCGCTGGCTGTGGCTCCATGGCAGAGTAGAAGCGCAAGCAACACGAAACATTTGGCTGGGACGCGCATCAGTTATTGCTCAGATGATTGCACGGTCGCGATAGAGCGACGGTCTCGCCGTTGCCCATATCGACCAGCACGTGGCTACCGCAGGAGCTGTCGCGAAGAACAGTTGCGGTTCTTGCTACAGTAAGAGAGCCGCTTCTTTGTACGACCGTTACCTGTTCCCCTCTACGAGCGTTCGCCAGAATCCTGATAGCTATTGACGGAAGGATCTCGCCAACACCAATATCGCGCGCCGCGCGAACGAGTTGTAGCTTCGAATCGAATTGCACGCCGTTATTCAGCTGTGGAAGGTTAACGCCGCAACTGATTGGTTCCAGATCACTGAACGTAAGCGCATCACCGCGTTGCAGTGGCTTGGTAACGCGCAAGCACTCTATGCCGGGATGCTCAATGGCTTGTTTCACGGGATAGTCTTCCATGAGGCCCGTGGCGGAGGTGTCCGCTATTGGAGCGAACATAGAAAGCAACAAGACTAAGGTTCGCATCAGCGCTTCAGTCCATTGGCAATCCCCATCAGCTCGTCACCGATCTGGATGAGGCGCGCATTGGCCGCGTATGCACGCTGATAGATCATCAGACTGACTAGCTCGTCAGAGAGCTGTACATTCGAAGCTTCGCTGAAACCCTGTGCGAGTAGCCCCGCAGTATCTTCGCCAGGTGTGCTTGGGGTCAGCCTGAGCTGCTCGTCAGGAACTGCATACATGCCGCCCCCCTGCGACTGCAGGCTGGAAACGTCTTTTACCAGCACCAGTTCGATGTCGCCCAAGTGCTGCAGTTCAGTCTGTCCTCCTACCTCAGCCAGAACGCGCCCATCGCTACGAACTGTGATTGCGGTGGCGTCAGTGGGCACGGAAATCATGGAGCTCAACGGCAATCCATTCGGTGCCGTGAGGTAGCCATCTTGGCCAACATGTAAGGTGCCTCCGCGCCAAAGTACGCTTTTCCCAGAGTGCTCCAATAGCTCTATGAAGCCTTCACCACGAACGGCGATATCCCAGCTATTGCCGGTCGGCCGCAGTTCTCCTTGGGTGAAAACGTGTAGTGCCGGGTTGACTGCGACACCATTAGGCGATGTGCTGGCTTGGACGGCGTCGGCGGAGGATGGCTTCGCCACCAACTCGGAGAACGAAACGGTTCCTCGCTTGTACGCAGCCGTGTTTATATTGGCTATGTTGTTGGCAGTTACATCGACGGCGGTCTGTTGAGCGTTCAGGCCTGTAGCGCCGATATAGAATATCCCATTCACTTTACATTTCTCCCAAGCGTTGCAGTACGGTTCCGATCATGTCGTCATAGGCGTGAATAACTTTCTGCCCTGACTCGATACGCCTCATGGACTCCATGATCTGGATCATGTCGTTTCCCACGGAGACGTTGGCCATCTCCTTGTAGCCTTGAGCTAGAGTTGAAGAGGAGGAAGGCTTCGCTTCCAACGCGGGCGCAAGAAACAGGTTGTCCCCTTTGCGCGCCAAGCTGTTTGTCGATTCGAACTCGACGATACCGATGCTGGCGATGGGAACTCCTTGCTCAATGACGGTTCCATTCGGTTCGATGGACCAATCTCCAATCGTCACGGTGATGTCGCGGCCATCCGAAGACAGCAAGTTGCCGCCAGTGGCTGCGATCAGTCGACCAGCGGCGTCACGCCGGAACGTCCCGGAACGGGTATAGGCAATGCCGTCATCGGTGCCGATCTGGAAGAATCCTGGGCCAACAATCGCTATGTCCAGCGGATCTCCGGTACGGACCATTTTGCCGCTGGTGAAATCGGTGGCATGCACGACACCTGCAGCTTGGCCAGGCCCTTCATTCTTTCCTGGTTCGGAAATTGAGGCCGCTTGCTGAAAGCTGATGACTCGCTTGTATCCAGGCGTAGCGGTATTGGCAATGTTATGACTTAGGGCTTCCAAACGCAGAGTTTCCCGCGAAATAAGCTCCGTCGCCGTTACCATTAGTTTGTCCATCGAGGCGGATTCCTTCAGTTGGCGGCTTTAGTCATGGGCGATGGTGGCTCAGCCTCAGCGGCGATTATTGCGAATGAGGTCAAACTGACAGAGTGCGGTACCTCGTTCATGGAGATAACGCAGAGTCGCGGAGCGATCCGCCGCGTGAATACTTTCAGGGGGCGCCGGATCTCCGGCCTGCAAAGAAGCACCGGGATGATGTTCTTGCGCATCATCGAGTCCACGTGAGTGACCAGTTTCCCGAGAAAGCCCTCGGAGAGATGCGGGTCGAGAATGAATGCGCCGGAGGCACCGGCATCCTGCAGGTTCTGTGTCATGCGGGTTTCGATGACAGGGTCCAGCGTCAGAACCGACAGAACCTCCCGCTCGCCCTGAACGGAGCGACAGATTGCGTGTCCCAACCTTTGTCGCACAGCTTCGGCGAGTCTAGTGGGATCCTTCTCATGCCTGGCTTTGTCTACCAAAACTTCGACGATAAGGTCGATGTTTCGGATCGATACAGACTCATCAAGAAGCCCTTGCAGAACGTGCTGGATGTCGCTCAGAGAGGTCAGGCCAGGAACAAGCTCCTCGACCAGTCCAGGTTGACGCGTGCGTACTCCTTCCAGCAAAGAGATGACTTCGGTGCGGAGCAGCAGTATCGATGCGCGCTCTTTGATTACCTCGGTGACGTGTGTGCTGAATACCGTAATCGCGTCCACGAGCGTATAGCCAAGCGTCTTGGCCTGGACGGTCTGTTCTGCTGTTATCCAGACTGCGGGTAGGCCGAAAGCTGGGTCCTTTGTCGGTATGCCTGATAGCTGCCCGGCGCTTCTTTCGCTTGAATGAATCGCCAAGGTCTTGTCGTGATGCAGGTTGGCCTGTGCAAAGGAATCGCCAAACAGCAGGATGCGATAGTCGTTGGCTGCGATCTGGCGATCATCGCGGAACACAACCGGCGGAATCATGACTCCCATTTCCTCAGAGAACCGCTTTCGGAAGCTTGAGATCCGCTCTGAAAGGACCGGTTGCATGGGCTTCCATGCCTCGGCCAAGTTGGGGCCGAATGTGATTTCAATGGGGGCGACAGGTGCGCGTGCGACGATGTCCTCGTTGGGTGCGTCTTGCAGTAGCTCCTTGTGCTCCGACGGATCGGTAGCGGCTTTCTTCCGCAGGCTCAGCCAGATTATTGCCGCTATCGCGACCAGGATAACGACTGGCCACTTCGGCATGCCGGGTAGCACCAGAAGACTTGCCAGCGCGACTATCACTATCAACTGGATCTTGGGGAAGCTCGCCAGCTGCCGAACGATCTCGTGGCTGAGCTGATTATCCGAGGCAGAGCGGGTAACAATTATCCCAGTGGCAACCGAGATCACCAATGCGGGAACCTGTGTAACGATTCCATCGCCGATGGTGAGTAGTGTGAACACCCGGGCTGCTTCACCCCAAGGCATTCCCATCTGCGCCACGCCCACGGCCAAGCCACCAACAATATTGATGAGCAGGATGATGATGCTCGCGATGGCGTCACCCTTGACGAACTTGCTTGCGCCGTCCATGGAGCCGTAGAACCCTGCCTCCTTCTCCAAGTCCTTTCGCCGCTTGCGAGCCTCGTCTTGATCGATCAAGCCCATATTCAGATCGGCGTCTATGCTCATCTGCTGACCGGGCATCGCATCTAGAACGAATCGCGCGGATACTTCTGAAACACGTTGAGCGCCGTTGGTTACTACAACGTACTGAACGACGATCAGAATGAAAAATACGATCAAGCCGATGATGAAATTGTCATCGACGACGAACTTTCCAATAGCCCCAATGACTTGGCCAGCGTCGGCACCCGAAAGAATCAATCGAGTGGCCGCGATGTTAAGTGACAGTCGATACAGGGTGGCGATCAATAGCAACGACGGGAAAGTTGAGAAATCCACAGGCCGCGGTACATAGAACGTCATCAAAAGTATCGTCAGTGCGAATGCAAGGTTGACGAGAAGGAGTAGATCGAGTGCAGCTGATGGAATAGGTATGAATAAAATTAGCAGTATTGCGAGAACGGCGAATACAAGCGCAAGATCGGAATTTTCTTTGAGCTTCAGAAGCGCTTTCATGCTGAGCAGATCTCTGCTTTCAATCGACGAATTTTCAGGTAGATGGACGCTGTGTCCTGATAGAGGTCGCCGCTTACTTCCTGGTCCAAGAGCGAGTTGTAGTAAAGCTTGCGGGCGATTGCGCGGGATTCGATCACGGGAACTGCGTAGACGAATGCCAGCTTCTTCAGGCGCACAGCGAAGTCACCCGCTCCCATGGCAACGACCGTTGGGGCTGACATGGTGCTTGGCTCGTAGCGCAACGCGACGGCGTAGTGTGTCGGATTGGTAATCAATACATCCGCACCGCGAATGTTGCGCATGCTCCTGGCGCGCTTCAAAAGCTCGCGCTGCAATTGCTTTCGTCGACTCTTGATGCGTGGGTCGCCTTCGAGCTGTTTTGCTTCCTGTTTTTGTTCATGCTTGCTCATGCGCATCTTTCTGGCGAACATGCGTCGAACGATGACTTGGTCAATTGCGGCGAATACGCCGGCCGCCAGCAAGAAGAGGATCATCAGATCCATGCCGTAGGACCGCATCGCTCCCATGACATCCTGTACCGCAAGATCGGTGTGGGAGACACTTGCAGCAACTTTCCAGATGAAGACTATGGAGAGACCGACATAGATCGTCATCTTGAACAGCGCCTTGCCTGCATCGAGCAGCAGCTGCATTGAGAAGACTCGCTTGAGTCCTTGACTCGGACTGAGCTTCGAGACATCGACCTTGAATGCGGCAGGGGCGAAGATAACGCCAGTTTGGACGATCGAGCCCAGTACCGCGCCCACTAGTACTGTGGCAATCAGTGGCGTTACCAGACTGGCTGCTTCAGACATCAAGCTGCTTAGCCAAGCCGTGAGGGCGAGGCCATTGGTGCCAATTGCGCCTGCTTCAGCCAAGGCGCGCGCGCTTATGGCATACATTTCCGAGATCAGATTGTCGCCGCGCATCGAAATGTAGCCTGAGGCGAACACCAGGGAGACCACGATTCCTAGCTCCTGGCTTCTGGCAACCATGCCCTTCTTCTTGGCCTGTTCCAGCTTGTAGGAGGTCGCCTGCTCTGTTTTGTTCTGGTCGGTCTCGCTCATTGGGTTGCCAGCGATGCCGCATACCCACAGGCGCCGAGTACCATCCAGCTTGGCAACCTGCCGCCAGCCGCGTCCACGGTGAGCTTTGCGTTCCTGCGCGCCGATGGTTCGGTAGCAGCAACAGTCGGGGCGATGACGATCGCGGATGCGAACAATCTCGCTGTGCCCATTCCCGCAACGCTGTTTGCGGAGGCGGGGAATAATTTCGCCAGCTATACGCTGGTGGCTACGTTCCAAGACGGTCACGTGGTCAATGCCGACGGGTCGATTCGTACCTACACGGCGCGCGGCAGTATTGAAGTGGGGCCACAGCGGAAGGCTGGCGCGGTGCTCAATACCGACCAGAATTTGTTCACGGTAAATCTGGATCCGCGTACGGCTGAGGGCACACCGGTTGCCGGCGGACAGGCATTGATGCTGCATTACCGTGCCGAAGGCGACATCAACGCACCCTTTCAGCAGATTCTGCTGCGCCGGGGTGCAGCTGGAAACTACCGCTGGGACAGCTTGGGTTTGGACCCGGCCAAAACCTATGAGTACTTCTACGATGTCTTTGCTGGTGTTGTGCAGGCACAGGCAGGTGATCCGTCGCTGTCGCTGGTGCGCAACCGAGGCTACTTCTTCCCGGACACCAACCGCGGTGCGGTTGAGACACGCTGGGAAATTTCAAACATCGATGTGCAGACGTCCACCATCCATCGACAGCAGCGCTGGAATGCATTTGGTGAGGTCGCGACGGAGATCGACGGTCGTGGCAACGAGACAGAGCTGACCTACAACACGCTCGGGAACCTAACATTGAAGCGTGGCCCACAGGTTGAGGTCACGCATGCCAACGGCTTTAGAGACAGTGTGCGGCCAGAGACGCGCTTCATCTATGACCGGGTAGGTAGTTTGGTTGGCTATCAAGACGCCAACGGTAACCTCACCACCCAAGCATGGAACTATGGCACCGGGCAGCCGACCATCGCCATGGAATGGCGTGCCGACGGCAGTGTTATGCGGTACCAGTACGACATTCTGGGTAACCGTCGTGTGCAGATAGACGCGCTTGGTCGCCGCAGCGACTACAGCTACGATCGGGAGAACCGCTTGGTTCGTAGCGAGGGGCCGCTGCGCAGCGACGGCACGCGTGCTTGGGATACCTACGAGTACGACGAGTGGGGTCAGCGTATTGCGCAAAGCAATGCATTGGGGCGCAGCACCACTAAGTACGACACCAGTGGCAATGTAACCCGCACCGTCAGTGCTGCTGGGCGGACGACCGAGTACAGCCGCGTCTGGGTGGAGCCGGCCAATGGTCAGGACGGCTATTGGAAGCAGGTGGTGACCGATGCCAACGGCCGCAGCACCACCGATATGGTGGATGCGCACGGGCGCAAGCTCAGTCATGTAGATCTTGGTGGGCGTAGGTTCGACTACAGCTACAACTTTGCCGGCCTGCTGGCGCGTGATGGCAGCACGTCGTATCAGTATTACGGCAACGGCTTGCTGATGCGGATGAAGGATGAGGCCAGTGGCACCGATGGCTACTACGAGTACGACCGCAACGGAAACCGCACCTTTGAAGGCTTCACCGGCAAGGACAAGGCGTGGGCGTTCCAGCAATCGACTGGTACCTATGACGCCTTGAATCGTCTGGTGCGGGTGCAGGACCCGCGCTACGTGATTGATTACGAATACGATGCGGTGGGCAACCGCATCCGCATGTATTCCAATTACAAGGACGCCCTCGGCGGCAACCAGGCCGAGCAGGACTACTGGTATCAGTACGACGCCATGAATCGCTTCGTGGTGACCATGGGACAGCTGAAGGATGGCCGCCGTGGCACGACGGCACAGGATGGCAGTGCGTTTGTCTGGCTGGGTAGCAGCGGTGACGGTGTGCAGATTGCCTACGATCTGGCAGGGCAGCGCCGTGAGGCGACGTACGCCCGTGATGGGCATACCGAGTACTACAGCTACGACGCGCAAGGTTATTTGACCGACACCCATATGCGGACCGCAAGCGACGCAAACAAGGTGCTGCGCGCGCGCCGGGTAAACGACATTGCCGGTCGGGTAAGTTCGTATAGCGAGTACCTCGCTGACGGTCGTTTGAGCCAGTCGATCACCCACACTTGGGATGCCGACAGCCAGTTGATCACCGACGTGGTGCAGCGCCGGAAAGAAGACAGCAAGGGCAACTGGAGCTACGAGACGACGCAGACGGATACCCATCGTCTGGCCAACGGCACGGTGTCGTGGACCGATCACTACAAGCCTGGTGACAATAAGTACACGCGCACCAAGACCTATTACACCTACGAGTGGTATGACACGGCCCGCCAGACCGAGATCCGGGTGGATGCCAGCAACAAGGAGGTAAAGGGAGAGTGGGCGCCGGGGTTCAGCAAGTTCGTCTATGACGATCGCGGTAACTTGAAGTTGGCCTACGACGTGGCCGGGCAGCGTGGCTTCTACTACCAGGCAGATGGCGAAGGCCGCATTCTGCAGCGCGATGAGCTGATCGGTGGTCAAGTGGATGCTGCTGGCAATGTCAGCAACGCACAGCAGAACCGCTTCCACAGCTATTACCTGTACGACGACCGGCAGGTGGGCAATATCGGCAACGATGGCGTGGATCGCATCGACTACGCACAGGAGCTGGCACAGCGCGAGCGTGCTGCCCGCCACAATCCGGACGCCGACCACAAGCGCTTCGCGCCGGTGGCCGGTGCCGACTTTGATGTGAACTACCAGCCGATCAACAGTCTCTACCCAACCGCAGCACCGGGCACGTACGTGGTCCGTGAGGGCGACACACTGACGGCCATTGCCGCAGCGCTGTGGGGCGATAGTAGCCTGTGGTACGTGCTGGCCGAGGCCAACGGGCTCACCGCCAATCAGGCGTTGATTGCCAACACCACCTTGAGTGTGCCCAACAAGGTGTTGAACGTGCATAACAATGCCAGCACGTTCAAACCGTATGACGCAGGGCAGGCAATCGGCAATGTGAATCCAACATTGCCCGAGCCGCCCCCGCCGCCGCGTAGTGGTGGTGGCTGTGGTGGGTTTGCCAAGGTGCTGGCTATCGTCGTGGCGGTGGTTGTGACGATCTACACAGCAGGCATTGCCAGCGGCGCTGCTTGGGGATTCACCTCGGCGATGAGTGCTGGCTTGAGCGCCAGTGCTGGTGCGATGGCCGCTGGCGCAGCAGTTGGCTCGATAGCCAGCCAGGGCGTGCTGATGGCGGCGGGCGAACAATCCGGCTTTGACTGGAAGGGAGTAGCACTGGCGGCAGTTGGAGGCGCGGTCACCGCAGGTGTGGCGCAGTCTCCCTTGGCCCAGAATCTAGCTGCAACCAGGCCTGTTGTGGGCGCGCTCGCCAAAGGCGCGGTAGTCAGTACCGTAAACAGCGGTCTCGGCTCGGTCCTCGACGTCAGCAGCTTCGATTGGAAGAACGTTGGAGTTAGTGCAGTGGCGGCGGCGGGCGGTACAGCGGCCGGGCGTGGGGTAGCGAGGCTCCAGAGTTCGGCGGGGTTGAGCACAAGCTCAGGCTGGAGCGTCGCTATGCAACGGGCTGGTAGCGGCGTGACCGCAGGTGCCGCCAGCGCTTTGATCCGCGGCAACATGAGCGGCGAGGCGCTGAAGGAGATAGGTCTGGATGTGCTGGGTAGCACCTTGGCCAGCGCGATTGCCGACGGCGCGGTCGCCCGCTCGATGGCTGCCCAAGGCCCCGGTGGGCAATGGGAGCGTGAAGATGCGTTGATGCGTGAGCGCATGATCCAGCAGGAGGAGGGGAGGTTGGCTGACATCCAGCTGACGGCCGGCACTGGCATAGGCCGGGTGCGTGAGACCTCGCGCATCCTGATCGAGGACTTGCCTGAGGATCCCCGAAGCCCGCTGTCCAAATCCGCCACCGCACAACGGGTGGCCTGGTTGGATGAGGTGGGTAGGGAAAACAAGGCCTACTACGACAGCTTCCGTGGCGGCATGTTCGGAAATGCCTTTGCAGAGTTTGGAGCCATGGCTAGCAATGCAGGCATGGGGATTGCGCAGAGCGCTGTGTCAATTTCTGGCCTGTTGACGGATGTAGAGCATGCCCGTCAGGTTGCAGGTTCTCTGCAGTATGCCGTGACGCATCCGCAGGAGGTTGCTGAAGGGGTAAAGGGCGCCGCTGTACAGTGGTGGGAGTCTCCGCGTGAAGAGAAGCTACGTAGCGTCGGTACAGAGCTGATTGCCACAGCCGCAACGGGTGGTTTCGGATTGATTCGAAAGCTTGATGCTGTTCAGGATGTGGCGAGGATTGCGGAGAAGGCGGTTCCAAATGATGTTGGACATTACATGCCGCTCGATGTCGCAGGAAGGCCGATCCCCCTCGCAGAGCAAATCACTAGCTCTGGTCAGAGGATTCCTCTGCCGGACCCGGTTGCCCAAGGGCCTCACTCAGTTATTGGTTCCCGCTTGGCTAGTGATGGAGAGACGATCTATCGTCAGACAGCAACCTTCCCGGGTTCTACTTGGCCAAAGCTTGATGGCAAAAATGTGCCATGGGGTAGAGTCGATTGGACGGCTCATAAGTACTTGCCCGGTCCATCACATCCGGTGCCGCATATTCATGAATTCCGCTTCGACCCTATGCAGAAGGCTTGGGTCGAGTCATCGGCAAAACCCTTCTTCAACCATTGAGAGTCGATATGAACGCAAATTTCGGGGTTATTCTTCTTAAGTCGGACCGAGAGAGATACTTATCCCCCTTGCCGCGGGAGGCTAAGTCATGGGGCGGTGAGGTACATGAGGTTGGTGATTTTGAGTATTCCTTCAGTTTGCTTAGGGATGTTCGTTGCCAGTTGTATCCTGTTACGCCATTCATCAAGAAACGGCTGACAGCAGACTTTTCCCATGGAGACATTGAGTACGTTTACATGGTGGGGGAAGGGTTGGATGAGTATTGCGCCTGGCTATCGAGTGAGCCCGGGGGCTTGGCTGTGGGTTCACTACACTCATTTGAGGAAGGTGTGCTTGAGCTGCTGAACTCAGTCCGTTCTTGGGCGGTAATGTTTGCGCCATCGGGAGATAGGCTTGAGGAATTCGTTTCCGCAAGCGCATCTGAGCTGATCGATATTCTTCGCCGCCACGTCTACTCGGCTCCTTCTTCCGGGGGCTTCTTGGCGATCAAGCGATAGCTCTAAGGAAAGTCTGAAAAATCAGCTTGCACTCTTTGTTCTGCAGAAATTGAGCCGCTAGGGTCGATTGCGAGCAATAGAATGGCCGCTTTCATGCCGAACTTTGCACCGCAGGACGGAGTATCCCGTCCTGCAGGCGCAACTACCCCAGCTTCGGCAGCAGTTGCCGCTGACCACCTCCCAGCTTTTTGAGCCATCTAAGGAAGCTCTGAACAACTCCCCCGAAGCTGCCAGACTGCAATCCGCGATTTGAGAGCTTGATCGACCCATGCAACTAACCTTTGGCGACGCCGAACAACAAGGCCGACGCAAGCGCACACGGCGCGAGATATTCCTGTCCGAGATGGAGCAGGTTGTGCCGTGGAAAGCGCTGTTGGCGTTGATCGAGCCGCACTACCCAAAAACAGGCGGCCCCGGCCGGCAACCGTATCGGCTTGAAACCATGCTGCGTATCCACCTGTTGCAGCAGTGGTACGCATTGAGCGACCCGGCGATGGAAGAGGCCTTGTGCGATACGCCGGTGATGCGCCAGTTCACGCAGCTGGGCGGGCTGGAGGAGATTCCGGATGAGACGACCATCCTCAACTTCCGCCGTCTTCTGGAGAAGCATCAGTTGGCGGCGGCAATGTTCAAGCAGATCAACGCGCACCTTGCGCGTAAGGGCATGAGCCTGCGCGCCGGCACCATTGTCGATGCAACGATCATCAATGCGCCATCGTCAACCAAGAACGACGACGGCAAGCGTGACCCGCAGATGCATCAGACCAAGAAGGGCAATCAGTGGCTCTTCGGGATGAAGGCACATATTGGTGTGGATGAGCACTCTGGGCTCGTTCACCACGCGCATTGCACGGCGGCTAATGTGGGTGACGTCACCCAGGTGCAGCACCTGTTGCATGGCCGCGAACAGGAGGTCTATGGCGACAGCGGATATGCCGGTGCGGAGAATCGTGCGGAGCTGCAGGACGTCGTGGCAGCGTTTTTGATCGCCGAAAAGCCTTCCAGACTGCGTGCTATCAAGAGCAAGCGCGACTTCAAACATGCACGTCGCTGGGAGCACTTCAAGGCGAGTGTCCGCGCCAAAGTCGAACACCCGTTCCGGGTGGTGAAGCGCCAGTTTGGTTACACCAAGGTGCGCTACCGCGGCCTGGCTAAGAACACGGCGCAGATGCTTACGCTGTTTGCGCTGTCGAACTTGTGGATGGTGCGGCGGCAGCTACTGCCGCAGATGGGGTAATTGCGCCTGCAGGACAGGAAATGCCGTCCTGCTGTGCGAAGTTAGGCATGAAAGTTACCGATTTGATGCAGGCTGCCGACTGCGCTAGTTCAATCGCTGCATAACAAAGGGTATGAGCTGATTGTTCAGACCTTCCCTAAAAGTAGAAAGATTCGGCGAAACTAACCCAAAGCAGAGAGGTGGTTTTGCCATGAAGAAGTCGAAGTTCACCGAAGAGCAGATTGCGTTTGCCCTGCGCTAGGCCGAGGCCGGTACATCCGTCGGCAGGATGTCAGCGGCTTGGAAGGGACTCGGGGTATAGAACGGTAGTGTGACCAATGGATTGACCGATGCCATAACCTTTGCCTACAATTACCGACTTCGCCGGAATAGCTCAGTTGGTAGAGCGGCGCATTCGTAATGCGTAGGTCGTAGGTTCGATTCCTATTTCCGGCACCAGATCAGGCCCGCCTCGTGCGGGCCTTTTCTGTGGGCGTCGGCGGGGCGGTGACTTGCGCGCTTACGGCTGGGTCGCTGGTGCAGTTGCCAGGCTGGTTGTGATGGCGGCAAGCGTCGCTGCACTGGGCGTGCTCAACCAGATGCCTGCGACTTTGGCGGGGCTGATCTTGCGGGTCGCTGTTGAACATGTGACGTTTCGTCATCACGCAGGGCAGCCATTGCGCTCATTAACCTGAACGAGTCTGGCGGTAATGGTTCTGCGGGCAGGCGCATTCACCGATGTCAGGCCCGGCTTGGCTGGACAGGCTTATGCCATCTGAACGCGCTCGACGTCGACGCGGGACAGGGTGAAACAGGGCCGAGCGCTGCTGCTATCAGTCCTGCACTTTGCCGAATCTGTCCTCTGCGCCACCCAGGTGCGACAACGTGTCGCACAGGATTGCCCGCTTTTGCTGCGCGAAATCATTGTCAATACCTTTCTTAAGTGGTGCGTGAAGGCCTAAAATTGCCGGGCTGAAATCTGACAACCCCCTACATGTCTCCCGGAGGGCAAACCCCGGGTGCTCTTTTGCGTTCGCATGTATGGGCTTGCCAGGTTCGGCTCTCCCTCGCAATTGGATCGACCGATGATTCCGTTGAAAACTCTTGGACGCTTTTTGCGTCCGGGCCTCATTGTCGCTATGGCCGTCATGATGACGGGCTGCGACTGGGCCTTGTTTGACCCCAAGGGCCAGATCGCCCGGGATGAACTCACGCTGCTGATCACCTGTACGGTGCTGATGTTGCTGGTGGTCATTCCTGTGATCGTGCTGACGCTGGTGTTCGCGTGGAAGTACCGCGCATCCAACACCAAGGCCCGTTATGAGCCCAACTGGTCTCACTCCACCGCCATTGAAGTGGTGGTCTGGTCGATCCCGTGCATGATCATTCTGGTCCTGGCCGTGCTGACCTGGCGCTCTTCGCATGCGCTGGATCCGTACAAGCCGCTTGAGTCTGATACCAAGCCGGTGGTGATCGAAGCGATCTCGCTGGACTGGAAGTGGCTGTTCGTCTATCCGGAAGAGAACATCGCCGTGGTCAACGAGCTGACCTTCCCGGTTGATGCTCCGCTGAACTTCAAGATCACCGCCGACACGGTGATGAATGCGTTCTTCATTCCGCATCTGGGCAGCATGATCTACTCGATGGCTGGCATGGAGACCAAGCTGCATCTGGTTGCCAACGAAGCTGGCAGCTACGAAGGCCTGTCCTCGCATTACAGCGGCGCCGGCTTCAGCAAGATGCACTTCACCGCGCACGCGGTGAGCAACGAGGAATACCAGGCCTGGTTGGCCAAGGTTCGTGGCGATGCCAAGGTGCTGGACCAGAAGTCCTTCGCCGAACTGGGCGCCGAGAAGAACCACGACTGGTACCCGGTGACCTATTACGGCAGCACCGAGAAGGGCCTGTTCAACACCATCATTGCCAAGCACGCCGGTGAGAATCACCACTTCGGCATGAAGCACGATGGCAAGAAGATGTCGCACGAAGGTGCTGGCCACGAGGCGATGCAGGCCGAAGCGATGGGCCACGACGCGATGGATCACGCCGCCATGAGCCATGCCGCTCCTGCCGCCGCCGCTCCTGCTGCCGCCGAGGCTGACGGCCACGCCGGTCACACTGCCAACGAGCCCGCCGAAGCCGCACATGCCGGCCACGGCACCTCGGGAGAATGACGATGCTTGGAAAACTCTCTCTTGATTCACTGCCGCACGATCCCATCGTGCTCTCCACCCTCATCGGCGCGATGCTGGGCGGCCTGGCTGTTGTAGCCGCGGTCACCAAGTTCAAGCTGTGGGGCTACCTGTGGAAGGAGTGGTTCACCTCGGTGGATCACAAGAAGATCGGCGCGATGTACCTGATCGTGGCGTTTGTGATGCTGCTGCGCGGCTTCTCCGACGCGATCATGATGCGTGCCCAGCAGGCGGTTGCCGCTGGCGGCGCTGAAGGCTATCTGCCGCCACACCACTACGACCAGATCTTCACCGCCCACGGCGTGATCATGATCTTCTTCGTGGCCATGCCGCTGATCACCGGTTTGATGAACCTGGTGGTGCCGCTGCAGATTGGTGCCCGCGACGTTGCCTTCCCGTTCCTGAACTCGCTGAGCTTCTGGCTGTTCGTCGCAGGCTGCGGCCTGATGATGATCTCGCTGTGGATCGGTGAATTCGCCGCGACCGGTTGGCTGGCGTTCCCGCCCTTGTCAGGGTTGGAATACAGTCCAAGCGTAGGTATGGATTACTACATCTGGGCGCTGCAGGTCTCCGGGCTGGGTACCACGCTGAGCGGTATCAACTTCTTCATCACCATCCTCAAGATGCGTAGCCCGGGCATGAAGCTGATGCACATGCCGGTGTTCAGCTGGACCGCTCTGGTCACCAACCTGCTGATCATTGCTGCCTTCCCGGTGTTGACCATCACCCTGGTGCTGCTGACCCTGGATCGTTACCTGGGTACGCACTTCTTCACCAACGATGGTGGCGGCAACGCCATGCTGTACATCAACCTGATCTGGATCTGGGGTCACCCGGAAGTCTATATCCTGGTGCTGCCGGCATTTGGTGTGTTCTCTGAAGTGATCGCCACGTTCTCGCGCAAGACCCTGTTCGGCTACAAGGGCATGGTCTACGCCACCTGTGCGATTGGTGTGTTGTCGTTCCTGGTGTGGTTGCACCACTTCTTCACCATGGGCTCGGGTGCCAACGTCAATGCCTTCTTCGGCATCACGACGATGATCATCTCGATCCCAACTGGCGTGAAGATTTTCAACTGGTTGTTCACGATGTACCGCGGCCGCGTGCACTTCACCTCGCCGGTGTTGTGGACGATCGGCTTCATGGTCACCTTCACCATCGGCGGCATGACCGGCGTGATGCTGGCGATCCCGGCGATCGACTTCGTGCTGCACAACTCGCTGTTCCTGATTGCCCACTTCCACAACGTCATCATCGGCGGCGTGGTGTTCGGCATGTTTGCCGGTATCACCTACTGGTGGCCGAAGATGTTCGGCTTCACCTTGGATGAAACCTGGGGCAAGCGTGCGTTCTGGGGCTGGTTCATCGGCTTCTACGTGGCCTTCATGCCGCTGTACGCACTGGGCTTCATGGGTGCTACGCGTCGTATGCAGAGCTACCCGAACATGGACTACCAGCCGTACTTCATCGTTGCCGCCATCGGTGCTGCGATCATCGCCGTGGGCATCCTGTGTCAGGTGATCCAGATCGTCGTGTCGATCCGCGACCGCAAGAAGAATGCTGACCTGACCGGCGACCCGTGGGATGCCCGTACCCTGGAGTGGGAAACCGCTTCCCCGGTGCAGTTCTACAACTTCGCCACCTTGCCCAAGGGTGAGGAACTGGACGAATTCTGGCACCGCAAGCAGCGCGGCGAAGCCTGGCAGAAGCCGGCCAAGTACAGCGACATCCACATGCCGAAGAACACCGGCACTGGCGTTGTGATCGGCGCGTTCAGCCTGGTGCTGGGTTTTGCGATGGTCTGGCACATCTGGTTGCTGGCCATCATCGGCCTGGTCGGCATGATCGCCACCTTCATCTACCGTACCTTCGACAAGGACGTGGATTACTGGGTGCCGGCTGCCGAGGTGGAACGTATCGAGAACGAACACCGTAAGCACCTGGAAGCTCAGGGCTTGGTGAAGACCGAGGTGAAGGCATGAGCACGAACGCCCACACGATGACCCACGGTTCCGCAGCTCACGCTGCGGACCATGGCGATGACCATCACGAGCATCACGACACCAGCGAGAACACCGTCTTCGGTTTCTGGGTGTACCTGATGAGCGATCTGCTCATCTTCGCCACCTTGTTCGTGACGTATGTGGTGTTGTCCGGCGGCACCAATGGTGGCCCGTCGGCCAAGGACCTGTTCGAGCTGCCGTTCGTAGCGTGGGAAACCGCACTGCTGCTGGTGTCCTCGCTGACCTTCGGCCTGGGCATGATCGCCATGCACCAGTCCAAGAAGGGCCTGATGTTCTTCTGGCTGGCCATCACCTGGCTGCTGGGTGCCGGCTTCATGGGCATGGAAATCTGGGAGTTCAACCACCTGATCCATAACGGCCACGGCCCGGACAAGAGTGCCTTCCTGTCGGCGTTCTTCGCCCTGGTTGGTACCCATGGTCTGCACGTGACCGCTGGTCTGCTGTGGTTGGCGGTGATGTTCGTCCAGCTCAAGCAGGATGGCCTGACCCCGCGCAACAAGACCCGCATGGCATGCCTGAGCTTGTTCTGGCACTTCCTGGATCTGGTCTGGATTGGCGTGTTCTCTGTCGTTTATCTGTCGGGAGCGATGTAATGTCCGCACATGACAATCATGCACACGGTGCCGCTGGCGAGAGCCATGGCAGCGTCAAGTCTTACCTGATCGGCTTCGTGCTGGCTGCCGTGCTCACCATCATCCCGTTCTGGGTAGTGATGAGCGGTGGTATGTCCAGCTTCGCCACCGGCGCGGTGATCGTGGTTGCAGGCATCCTGCAGCTGCTGGTGCACCTGGTGTTCTTCCTGCACCTTGACCGTTCCTCGGCTGCCCGTTGGAACGTCAATGCCGGCATGTTCACCCTGGTGGTGATCGGTATCATCGTGCTGGGCACGCTGTGGGTCATGTGGAACATGAATCACCACATGATGCACTGAGCGGTTTGATCGCTTGATGCATAGCAAAGGCCGCCGAAAGGCGGCCTTTGTTTTTGTTCTTTGTAGTGCCGAGCCATGCTCGGCAGGGGCGTTCCCACGATGCCTCAGCCAACCACAGTTGTGGGAGCGGCGTAAGCCGAGAAGCAGCAATTCCTTCGGGAATCGGCATTCCCAAGATCTGCTGGTCCATCAGCTTCGCGGCTTACGCCGCTCCCGCAAATGGCGGGAGCGCCTCAGCTGTTGCAGCGCATGAACTCGGCTGCTGCCACCGGCCGGCCCAGGTGGTAGCCCTGCAATACGTCGCAACCCAGTTCGCCGAGGAAATTGCGCTGCGCCTCGGTTTCCACACCTTCGGCAACGACCTGTAATTGCAGCGTGCGGCCCAGCGCGATGATCGAGGAGACGATGGCTGCATCCTCGCTGTTGTGCTCCAGGTCGCGGACGAAGGCGCGGTCGATTTTCAGCTCGGTGGCTGGCATGCGCTTGAGATAGAGCAGGCTGGAGTAACCGGTGCCGAAGTCATCGATGGCAATGCGTACGCCCATCGCGGTGAGGGCTTCCAGCATCTGCAGGCTGGCTTCCACGTCCTTCATCGCTGTGCTTTCGGTGACTTCGAGGGTCAGTTGGCTCGGATCCAGCGCGTGACGCTCAAGTACGCAGCGTACCGTCTCCACCAGCGTCGGCGAGGCGAACTGCAATGGCGACAGGTTCACCGCCATCGACCAATCCGTGTTGCCGGCATCATGCCAGCTACGCAGCTGTGCGCAGGCCGCGTCCAGCACCCATTCGCCGATAGGGATGATCAGGCCGCTGCGCTCGGCAACGGGAATGAATACGTCCGGTGACAGCATGCCCAGCTCTGGATGATTCCAACGTAGCAGCGCTTCAGCACCGTTGGCACGGCTGCCACCGGCTGGGAATTTGGGTTGGTAATGCAGCACCAGCTCATTGCGTGCGGTTGCGTGGCGCAGGTCCTGCAGCAAGCGCAGGCGCTGGCGCGTACCTGCTTGCATGGTCGAGGTGAAGAAGGCATGGCCGTTACGCCCGCTGTGTTTGACGTGGTACATCGCCGCATCGGCATGCATCATCAGCTCTCGCTCGTTGCTGGCGTCCTCTGGGTATAGCGCGATACCGATGCTGGTGCTGACCAGCAGCTCGGCATTGTCGATCAGGAAGGGTTCGCTGATGGCGGCGCTGATCTGCTCGGCCATCAAGGCGGCATCGTCGGGCGTATCGATCGCCATCACGATGACGAACTCATCACCACCGAGGCGGGCGAAGGTGTCCTGGCTGCGCAGCAGCGCGCTGACCTTCTTGCTGAACTGCACCAGCAGGCGGTCGCCAAGCTGGTGGCCGTAGGCATCGTTGACGTTCTTGAAACCGTCCAGGTCGCAGAACATCAACGCGAGTCCGAATTCGCGCCGGTTGGCTTTTTCGATGGCGCGCTCGATGCGGTCTTGCAGCAGCACCCGATTGGGCAGCTGGGTCAGTGGGTCGTGCAGGGCTGCCTGCACCAGTTTTTCATTGGCGTTGGCCAGTGAGTGAGCCAGTACGCCGGTGCGCAGCCGCATCTGCCCATCGAAGATGGACGCCAGCAGCGCAACGCTCAAGGTGGCGATGGTAGTGACGATCACCAGGCCTGCAAGCAGGTGCGTATCAAGTCCGCCGTCGCTGATGGCACCGCAGATCGCATCGGCGGGGAAGCGCGCGGCGGCCATGCCGGTGTAGTGCATGCCGACGATGGCCACGCCCATCACCAGCGATGCCAGCAGGCGCATGGGCATCAAACGGGGTTGTTCGTGACGTAGCCGCTGTGCGATCCATAACGCCGCGGCCGAGGCGCCAATGGCGATCAGGATCGAAACGATGAACCACAGCGGGTCGTAGTCGATGCCCGGCTGCATCCGCATTGCGGCCATACCGATGTAGTGCATGGCCGCAATGCCCAGCCCCATCAGCACCGCGCCGGCCAGCAGGCGGCCGATCGGTAGCCGTTGCTGTGACACCAGCCACAGCGCATACATGGAGGCGGCAATGGAGGCCGCCAGCGAACAGATGGTGAGGACGAGGTCGTAGCCCACCGGTATCGGCAGCTTGAAGGCCAGCATGCCGATGAAGTGCATCGACCAGATGCCCAGCCCCATCGCCACCGCGCCGCCCACCAGCCAGATGCGCGCCGCGCGCCGACTTTGGCTGCTGGCGACGCGCGCGGACATGTCCAGAGCTGTGTAGGAGGCGAGGATCGCCACCAGTAACGAGACGACAACGAGGCCTTGATTGTAACTACCGATCATGCGGGTTCCTGGAACATCGAGACGGTACAAAGCCCCACTTACGTAGCGGCCGCAGCGGGGCAGTCTTTAGCTGTCGCAGCCTTTGCGACATCTCTGGGCTATCCTGCGGCGCTGACGCAGATAGGAATTTCCATGGCCAAGACCCGCAGTGCATACGTCTGCAGCGAATGTGGCGCCGAGTACAGCAAGTGGCAGGGCCAATGCACCGAATGCGGTGTATGGAACGTGCTGAGCGAGATCGTGCTGGAGACCGCCGCCTCGGCAAAGGCGCCGGCGGCGCGCCGCAGCGGCTGGGCCGGCAAGGTCGAGGCGCCCAAGATCACCGCATTGAAGGATGTGCAGCAGACCGAGCATCTGCGGGTTTCCACCGGCATCAGCGAGTTCGACCGGGTGTTGGGCGGTGGGCTGGTGGAAGGTGCGGTGGTGCTGGTGGGCGGCGACCCGGGTATCG
Organism: Stenotrophomonas sp. STEN018; assembly: GCF_056760235.1. Lineage (NCBI taxonomy): Bacteria > Pseudomonadati > Pseudomonadota > Gammaproteobacteria > Lysobacterales > Lysobacteraceae > Stenotrophomonas > Stenotrophomonas sp. STEN018. Next base: position 62,869 of record NZ_JBRREK010000014.1, on the reverse strand, counting down.
GCAAGTCCACGCTGTTGCTGCAGGCAGTGGCGAAGATGGCCAGCACCTTGCCGGTGCTGTATGTCACCGGTGAAGAGTCGCTTTCGCAGGTTGCGGGCCGCGCGGTGCGTCTGGATCTGCCGCTGGAAGGCATCAATGCGCTGGCCGAAACCGGCGTCGAGCACATCCTGCAGCACGCGATGAAGTCGCAGCCCAAGCTGATCGTCGCCGACTCGGTGCAGACGCTGTGGACCGAGGCGCTGACTGCTGCACCGGGCTCGGTCAGCCAGGTGCGCGAGAGTGCGGCGCGACTGGTGCGCTTTGCCAAGGAAACCGGTACAGCTGTGTTTCTGGTTGGCCATGTCACCAAGGAGGGCGGCATTGCCGGCCCGCGTGTGCTTGAGCACATGGTGGATGCGGTGCTGTATTTCGAAGGTGAAAGTGGCAGCCGTTTCCGCATATTGCGCGCCTTCAAGAACCGCTTTGGCGCGGTCAATGAGCTGGGTGTGTTCGCGATGGGCGAGAAGGGTTTGAAGGAAGTGCCCAATCCATCGGCGATCTTCCTGTCCGGTGGCAGTACCCGCCAGCCCGGCAGTTGTGTGATGGTGACCCGCGAAGGCACCCGGCCGTTGCTGGTGGAAGTACAGGCGCTGGTGGATTCCTCGCCGCTGTCCAACCCGCGGCGGGTAGCGGTGGGTCTGGAGCAGAACCGGCTGGCGATGCTGCTGGCGGTGCTGCATCGGCATGGCGGTGTGCTGGTCGGGGACCAGGACGTGTTCGTGAACGTGGTGGGTGGTATCCGTGTGCAGGAGACCGCAGTCGATCTGCCGGTGCTGCTGGCGGTGCTGTCCTCGCTGCAGGACCGGCCGCTGGCGGAGAAGACGATTGCCTTCGGCGAAGTTGGTTTGTCCGGCGAAATCCGTCCAGTGCCCAATGGCGAGGACCGCCTGCGCGAAGCGGCGACGCATGGTTTCAAGCGCGCCATCGTGCCCAAGGCCAATGCGCCAAAGGCCGGTACGGTGAAAGGCATGGAAGTGATTGCGGTGGAGCGGCTATCGCAGGCGCTGGAAGCAGCGATGGAATAAGCAGCGACCGTAGTGCCGAGCCATGCTCGGCAGAGGCTTTCCGGGGAATGCAGCTTGTGGGAGCGGCGTAAGCCACGAAGCTGATAGCCGATCCGATCCAGAGCTGCCTGCAATTTCATTACCGCCAGCTTCGCGGCTTACGCCGCTCCTACGAGATGCCGATGGGCCGAGGCATTGTCGGTAACGCCCTTGCCGAGCATGGCTCGGCACTACCGGTCGGGGCTCAGCCGCGGCCCAGCACCAGCTCGATCACGAACCTGCTGCCGAAGAACGCCAGCAGCAACAGCGCCATCGCGGTCAGGGTCCAGTGCACGGCCTTGCCGCCGCGCCAGCCGTAACGGCGGCGGCCGATCAGCAAGGTGCCGAACACAATCCACGACAGCACGCTGAGCACGGTCTTGTGCACCAGCTTCTGCTCCAGCAGGTTGTCGACGAACAACACGCCGGTCAGCAGGGTCAGGGTCAGCAGGCAGAAGCCGACCGTGATCGTGCGGAACAGCAGGGTTTCCAGGTCGGCCAGCGGCGGCAGGGCGCGCAACCACGGGCGGAAGTCGCGGCGGCGCAAGGCCCGCTCCTGCAGCCACAGCATGATCGCCAACAAGGCCGCCACACTCAGGGTGGCGTAGGCCAGCAGCGCAAGCCAGGCGTGGGTGGCCAGCCGCCAGCCCAGCAGCTTGCTCGGTTCATGGCCGTAGCCGTGGTAGGCCAGCAGCAGGATCGCCGCCATCGGGAACACCACCACGCCCAGCGCCGACATGCGGCCGCGTGCGCCAACCACGGCGGTCAATGCCGCCATGCCCAGGCCCACCAGCGACAGCGCCGCGAAGAAGTGCATGTCCGGGCCGCCAGCGGTTTTCATCGCCACCATCAGGTGGTAACCGGCGTGCAGCAGCACCGCGGCGATGGTGGGCACCAGCCAGTTGCGCGACGACGGACTGCGCTCGCCGGCCAGCCCGCGGACCAGCAGGGCGGTGGACACCAGATAGAGTGCGGCGGCGATGAGAACGATTGTCATCGATCCAGTTTCGCATACAGGCCCGCTGCTGGCGATCTGAACCGGCGGTGGCGGCTACTGGCCGCTATACTAACTGTCTCTGTTTCCACGATTTCCGCAGGTTCCGTCGCATGTTCGAGTCACTGACCCAGCGCCTTTCCGGCACCATCGAGCGCCTGCGTGGGCGCGGCCGCCTGACTGAAGAAAACATCCGCGAGGCCACCCGCGAGGTGCGCATCGCCCTGCTGGAGGCCGATGTGGCCCTGCCGGTGGTGCAGGCCCTGATCGAGAAGATCAAGGTCCGCGCGGTTGGCCAGGAGGTGCTCAAGTCGCTTACCCCGGGTCAGGCGCTGATCAAGGTGGTGCGCGATGAGCTGACCGCCGTGATGGGCGCGCAGGCCACCGACCTGAACCTCAATGTGCCAGCGCCGGCCATCATCCTGATGGCGGGCCTGCAGGGTGCCGGTAAGACCACCACGGTGGGCAAGCTGGCCAAGCACCTGAAGGAAAAGCGCAAGAAGAAGGTGATGGTGGTTTCTGCCGACGTTTACCGTCCGGCCGCCATCGAGCAGTTGAAGACGCTGGCCGAACAGGTCGACGTGCTGTTCTTCGCGTCCAGCGCGGAGCAGAAGCCGGTCGACATCGTTCGCGCTGCCATCGATGACGCGCGCAAGTCGTTCGTTGACGTGCTGCTGGTCGATACCGCCGGCCGCCTGGCCATCGACGAAGCGATGATGGCTGAGATCAAGGCCCTGCACGCTGCGGTCAACCCGGCTGAAACCCTGTTCGTGGTCGATGCCATGACCGGCCAGGACGCCGCCAACACCGCCAAGGCGTTCGGCGAAGCGCTGCCGCTGACCGGCGTGGTGCTGACCAAGACCGACGGTGACGCCCGTGGCGGTGCCGCGCTGAGCGTGCGCTACATCACCGGCAAGCCGATCAAGTTCACCGGTACCGGTGAAAAGCTCGACGGCCTGGATGTGTTCCATCCGGACCGTGTCGCCAGCCGCATTCTCGACATGGGCGACGTACTGTCGCTGGTGGAGCAGGTCGAGCAGCAGGTCGACAAGGACAAGGCACAGAAGCTGGCCGAGAAGGTCGCCAAGGGCAAGAAGTTCGATCTGAACGACATGCGCGACCAGCTGGAGCAGATGCAGAACATGGGCGGCATCGGCGGCCTGATGGACAAGCTGCCTGGCCTGGGTCAGATCCCCGAGCACCTCAAGGCGCAGGTCAGCCAGAGCAAGGAAGTGCCGCGCATGATCGCCATCATCGGCTCGATGACCAAGAAAGAGCGCCGCAATCCGGGCCTGCTCAATGGCTCGCGCCGCGCCCGCATCGCGCGCGGCTCCGGCACCCAGCCGGCCGACGTCAACAAGCTGATGAAGCAGTACATGCAGATGGAAAAGATGATGGGCAAGCTGGCCGGCGGTGGCATGAAGGGCATGATGCGCAACATGAAGGGCATGCTCGGCGCCATGGGTGGCAAGGGCGGCCTGCCGTTCCGTTGATGGCAACTGTTTCCAACCGATTCAACAAGGAGTGGTGCATGAACAACAGGATGTATCTGGTATTGGCGGTGCTGGCGCTGAGCGCGTGTGGTGAAGACCGCTCGATCTCACAGAAAGCCGGCAGCGCGATCAGCGGCACCGCTACCGATTTCGTTGCGGGCCTTGGTGAGGGCGTTGATAAGCGCATGTCGCTCAAGCTCGATGTGGCGCCGGAAATTGTCAGCAACGGCATGACCGTGACCTTGGGCAAGAGCCGCGGTATGGGCTCCAAGGACGCTTCGGTATATGTGGTGGCAACCAAGCCCTACAAGGGTGCATTCCTGGCGCGTGCATTGGATGAGTCGGGCGCCGAAATCGGCCGCTCGCGGGTGGAAGTGGATTTCCCCGCCGATGATGCGCAGTATGTGAACTTCACCTTCAACGAAGAGATGGACAGCCAGCTGGTGCGTTCCTACGCCCTCTCGCTACGCTGAGTGGCATAGGCACCGGCGGCACGATCACCGCCATGCACAACGCCGTCATTTCAGCCCGGACCGAAGCGTTCTGCCAACGCTTCGGTCTTGAACTTCCGATCCTGCTGGCGCCGATGGCCGGGGCCTGTCCAGTGCCACTGTCTGCCGCGGTGGCCAATGCCGGCAGCATGGGCGCGATGGGCGCGGTACTGTCCACGCCGGAACAGATCAGCCAGTGGATGCATGCGTTCGGCCAGCAGTCGCAGGGGCCGGCGCAGGTCAATCTATGGGTGCCGGATCCTGCTCCGCAGCGTGACCCTGCCGCCGAAGCGGCTACACGCGAGTTTCTGGCTCAGTGGGGCCCGCACGTTGCAGCAGAAGCTGGCGATGCTGGTCCGGCCGATTTCGATGCCCAGTTCGATGCGCTGATTGCCGCGCGGCCAGCGGTGGCTTCGACCATCCTGGGTGTGTTTTCTGCTGCACAGGTGGCGCGACTGCAGGCCGCAGGCATTGCCTGGTTTGCCTGTGCCACTACCTTGAGCGAGGCACTGCAGGCGCAGGCCGCCGGTGCCGATGCGGTGGTTGCGCAGGGCATGGAGGCCGGTGGCCACCGTGGGGCGTTTGATGCGGCGCAGGCCGAACGACAGACCATAGGTTTGTTCGCTTTGCTGCCGCGTCTGGTCGATCATCTCAGCGTGCCAGTGATAGCCGCCGGTGGCATTGCCGATGGCCGCGGCGTCGCCGCTGCCCTGATGCTCGGCGCCAGCGCGGTGCAGGTGGGGACGGCATTCCTGGCCGCGGATGAATCCGATATTCCGGCCGTGTGGAAACAGGCGCTGGCGGTTGCCGAGCCCGAAGCCACACGGCCGACGCGGGCCTTCAGTGGCCGACTTGGGCGGGCCTTGGATACGCCTTATGTGCGCGCCGCCGAGGCTGCTGATGCACCAGCGCCACAATCCTATCCGGTGCAGCGCGCACTGACCGCGGGCATGCGCAAACAAGCCAATGCTTCCAATCAGCTCGATGCGATGCAGGCATGGGCAGGGCAGTCGGCATGGTTGGCCAAGCGCGCGCCTGCGGCGCAGATTCTGCGGGCGATGTGGGCACAGGCGCAGGCGCTGCCATGACCGTGCTGTTCTGCAATGGGCAACTGGCCGATGCAGGCGCCTTGAGTGCGGCGCTGGTCAACTATGGTCACTTCACTTCTTTGCAGGTGCGCGGCGGCGCGGTGCAGGGCTGGGCGTTGCACCTTGCGCGGCTGCAGCAGGGCACGCGCGAATTGTTTGAGGTCGAGTTGGATTGCGCACAGGTACTGGTGTGGTTGCAGCAGGCATTGCGGCAGCTCGACACCGCAGACGCCTCGGTGCGTATCACGGTGTTCTCGCGGGAATTCGATTTCCGTCAGCCGCTGCGTGCGGTGCCGGTGGATATATTGATCGGCATCGGCGCGCCCGCACAGATACCTGCGCTTGCGCGTTCAGTGCTGCCGCTGCGTTATCAACGCGAGTTGGCGCATATCAAGCACGTGGGTACGTTTCCGCTGTTCCAGCTACGGCGGCAGGCACTGCAACGCGGTTTTGACGATGCGCTGTTTGTCGATGCGCAAGGCCGCATCAGCGAAGGTACGACCTGGAACCTGGCGTTGTGGGACGGCGCGCAGGTGTGCTGGCCGCAGGCGTCGGCGCTGCGTGGCAGCACCGAGCGCCTGCTGATGGACGGTTTGAGCGCGCTTGAGCAGACGCAGACCCATATTGAAGTGCATCTGCCGACGCTGGCCCGGTTCAGCGGTGCGGTGGCATGCAATGCCTCCGCAATCTGGCCCTTGGCTGCAATCGGCGAGCAGCGCCTGGAGCAGTCCGACGTGTTGTTGGCACGCCTGACAACAGCGCTTGCGCAGACGCCATGGGTGCTGCTGTGAAGCCCTGCAGGGGGTGTGCGTAGCGGGCTACTTGGCTGGCGTATGAGAATGGGCGTTGACCGTGCACTGCGCGTATTCCTGTTGGCTCAGTTTGTGGTCCTTGTTGATGTCGCAGCGATGCAGTCGCGCAGCTACGGCTGGAGGGTAGACGTCCATCTCGGCCATGGTCACGATGCCATCCTTGTCTTTGTCCAGCTGTGTATAGCTTGGCAAGCTGGTGTCGGCAGGAGGCGGTGTGGCTTGCGCCAATGAATAGCCGCCAGCGAGTAGAGCGGCGGTCAGTAGTAGTTTTGCTGGGTGGCGCACGCGCATCATCTTCTCCTTGCAGCCGGACCATCCGGCTGTCTGCCGCCTTAGCAGACGCCGTTGCGTCTTTGTGAGATGTGAAGAAAAGCGGGCGATGGCGTTGGTCGTGCTGCTCGGTTCATCCGCGGTTGGCAGACGGGGGGATGCGGACTGATTCCAGGCACACGACAGGCATGCTATTGGTCCGCCATGCACAGCGTATTTGGCGTTGGGAGAATGGCATGATGTTTGAACTGGGCTGGCCGCAGGCTCCTATTCAATGGGTGGCAAGCGTGTTGGTTTTCGTCGCGCACCTGCTGGTCGCTGCGCGCGCGCTTACCCGCTCCAACCGCGCCCCAGCGTCGCGCGCGGCGTGGGTGGCAGTGATCATGCTGGCGCCGTTGCTGGGCATGTTTGCCTATTTGTTGTTGGGCGAAACCAGCATTGGGCGTGCGCGCGCTCGGCGTCTACAGCAGACCGTTCGGATGCTGCAGGCGGCGGGTGATGCGCACGCCAGTACTGTTGCGGAAATGACGGGCAAGGCAGTGTCCTTGTTCGCGCTGGCGCAGTCGATCAATGGCTTTGCGCCAAGGCCGGGCAACCGGATCGTGCTGCTGGGTGCCGCGCAACCGCTTGCGCACGCGCCCATGGAGGATTGCCGTGCAGCCATCGATCGGCTGGTGCAGGACATCAGCCAGGCGCAGCAGAGCGTGCATATCGCCTTCTACATCTGGCTGGATGATGGTGCCGGTGGCCGCGTCGCCGACGCGGTAGTTGCTGCGGCAAGGCGCGGTGTAGCCTGCAGGGTGATGGTGGATGCGCTGGGCTCGCGGGCATTCAGTGGCAGCCCGCGCTGGACGGCGCTGCAGCAGGCCGGGGTCAAGCTGGTGCGTACCCTGGATGATCTGACCCGTCTGCAGCACGTGGCCTTCAGTCGCATGGACCTGCGCGATCACCGCAAGATCGTGGTCATCGATAACCGCATCGCTTATTGCGGCAGTCAGAACTGCGCCGATCCCGAGTTCCGGGTCAAGCCGAGCTATGCACCGTGGATCGATCTGCTGTTGCGCTGCGAGGGCCCAGTGGTGGCGCAGATGCAGCGGCTGTTTCTCAGTGGTTGGATTCCAGAAACCGGTGAGCAGGGGTTGGATGGTTATGCAGCGGCGGAGGCGCATCCGCAGTTTGACCAGGGCTGCCTGGCAATGGCGTTCGAAACCGGTCCGGTTACCCGCCACAACGCGATGACCGATATGTTCGTGGCCTGCATCTATGCGGCGCGCTGTGAACTGATCATCAGCACGCCATACTTCGTGCCGGACGAAGCGTTGCTACGCGCGATCTGTGCGGCACCACGACGCGGTGTGCGTACGCGGGTGATCTTCCCCAAGCGCAATGACTCCTGGCTGGTAGGGCAGAGCAGTCGCAGCACCTATGCCGATCTGCTGCAGTGTGGCGTAGAGGTCTACGAATATCCGCTCGGCCTGTTGCACGCCAAGTCGCTGACCGTAGATGGCGAGATCGCCTTGATCGGCTCGGCCAATATGGACCGGCGCAGCCTTGAGCTGAACTTCGAGAACAATCTGCTGATTGCCGACAGCGCAGTCACCGCCAGCATCGTGCAGCGGCAGGAAGGCTATCTTTCTGTATCCGAACCGGTGCTGTTGACGCAGGTGATGGCGTGGCCTTTGGCCACGCGCTTGGTGCAGAACGCCGTGGCGATGATGTCGCCGGTGTTGTGAGGCTTCGGCTCAGGCAGCCGGGGCGGCGTCGCCGCGCAACAGACCCATGAACTCGCCAAACAGACGCCGGTCAATCAAGCGTCCGCGGTCGTTGGCCAGGATCTCGATGGCGCGCTGCATCGGCATCGGGCCGCGATACGGGCGCTGCGAGGTCATCGCATCGAAGCCATCGACGATGGTCAGGATGCGCGATTCAAGTGGAATGTCTTCGCCCTGCAGGCCATGCGGATAGCCGCTGCCATCCCAGGCTTCATGATGATGGCGGATCAGCGTGGCAACGGCCTTGGCGTCACTGCGGCCGGTGGCGGCGAATAGACGTGCGCCACGTTCCGGATGAGTGCGCATCGCCGAGATTTTGTCCTCGTCTAACTTGCCCGGATGCAGCAGTACCTCGTCCCGGATGCCGATTTTGCCGACATCGTGGAAGCGTGCGGCAAGCACGAGATGGCCTATGCGTTCTTCGGACAAATCGCAGCGTCGGCCCATGGCCTGGGCAAGTTGCGAGACGCGATCGCAGTGGTGGTCGGTATAGCTGTCGCGCTGGTCCAGCGCGGCGGCCAATACATCGATAGCGCAGGAACTGTCATCCGGTGGATGCGACAGGCCCACAGGCGTGGTGATGGTCAACATGATTACGAAGCCGCGGGGGGACGGCTGCGAGCGTAAGAGAGGGGGCGTTATTTTCAACGCCCTTTCGCCTTCACGCAATATTTACCGCTCCATTTATTCAGGCGCGACCGGGATGCAGCGTGGTCAACAACGCACGTGCGGCGTTGAAGCGGTCAGCGCTTTCCGGCAGCGGATGTTTGATGCGCAGCTTGTCAGGGCCATCCATCTGGTAGAGCTTGGGCTGCTTCTGGATCAGCTGGATCACCACCATCGGGTCGATGTTGGGCTTGCTGTCGAACACGATGCGACCACCGTTCTCGCCCAGCTCCAATTTGCGGATGCCCAGTTCGTTGGCCTGCAGCTTGAGCTCGGCGATGGCGAACAGATGCTTGACCGGATCCGGCAACAAGCCGAAGCGATCAATCATTTCCACCTGCAGCTCGCGCAGGCGCTCGCTGTCACGTGCCGAGCTGATGCGCTTGTACAAGGTCAGGCGGGTATGCACGTCGGGCAGGTAGTCTTCCGGAATCAAAGCCGGTACATGCAGTTCGACGTCGGCACCGCGTGCTTCTTCGCCGGCATCCAGATCCGGCAGCTTGCCCGACTTGATCGAACGTACCGCACGCTCCAGCAGTTCGGTGTACAGACTGAATCCGATCTCGGCCATCTGCCCGCTCTGGTCTTCGCCCAGCAGCTCGCCGGCGCCACGGATTTCCAGATCGTGCGTTGCCAGGGTGAAGCCGGCGCCCAGTTCGTCCATCGAGGCGATGGCTTCCAGACGCTTCTGCGCATCCGGTGTGATCGAGCGCTTGTCCGGCACCAGCAGATAGGCGTAGGCGCGGTGATGCGAGCGACCAACGCGGCCACGCAGCTGATGCAACTGCGCAAGACCGAAGCGATCGGCGCGGTTGATGATGATCGTGTTGGCGTTGGGAATGTCGATACCCGACTCGATGATGGTACTGGCCAGCAGCACGTTGAAACGCTGCTTCTGGAAATCCAGCATCACCCGTTCCAGCTCGCGCTCCGGCATCTGCCCGTGGGCCATGCCGATACGTGCCTCGGGGACCAGCTCGGACAGCTCGCGCTGCATCCGCCCCATGCTTTCCACATCGTTGTGCAGGAAGTACAGCTGGCCGCCACGCGACAACTCACGCTGGAAGGCCTCGCGCAGCTGCGCGTTGTCCCAGGCGGTGATGAAGGTTTTGACTGCCAAGCGATTCGGCGGCGGCGTGGCGATGATCGATAGATCACGCAGGCCTGCCATCGCCATGTTCAAGGTGCGCGGGATTGGAGTAGCGGTCAGGGTCAGCAAGTGCACGTTGGCGCGCATTGCCTTCAGCGCTTCCTTCTGGCGCACGCCAAAGCGCTGCTCTTCATCGACGATGACCAGGCCCAGGTCCTTGAATTTCACGTCAGGCTGCAGCAGGCGATGGGTGCCGATGATCACATCGATGGTGCCTTCGGCGACCTTGTCCAGCTCGGCTTTGATTTCCTTTGTGCTCTTGAAGCGCGACAGCACTTCCACCCGCAGCGGGTAATCGGCGAAGCGATCACGGAAGTTGCGGTAATGCTGTTCGGCCAGCAGGGTTGTCGGTACCAGCACCGCAACCTGCTTGCCGCCACTTGCCGCAGCGAACGCCGCACGCAGCGCAACTTCGGTCTTGCCGAAACCGACGTCACCGCAGACCACACGGTCCATCGGCTGGCTGGATTGCAGGTCGCGCAGCGTCGCTTCGATCGCCGCCTGCTGGTCGGGTGTTTCCTCGAACGGGAAGCCGGCCGCGAACGGCTCGTACAGCGAACGGTCGATATCCAAAGCCAGGCCGGCACGGGCGCGGCGACGGGCTTGGATCTCCAGCAGCTCGGCGGCAACGTCACGGACTTTCTCCGCGGCCTTGCGCTTGGCCTTGGCCCATTGCTCGCCACCGAGTGAATGCAGCGGCGCGGTTTCCGGTGACGCGCCAGAGTAGCGGCTGATCAGGTGCAGCTGCGCGACCGGCACATACAGACGGTCGCCCTTGGCGTATTCGATTTCGAGGAATTCGCCGGGCATACCGCCGACATCCATCGCGATCAAACCGCGGTAGCGGCCAACACCATGATCTTCATGAACGATGGGCGCGCCTTCGGTCAGCTCGCCAAGATCACGGATGATGGCCTCAGGCTCACGCCCCGCCCGCCGTGTACGCCGCGCCTGGCCGGCACGTTCCGGGAACAACTGGCGCTCTGTGAGCACGGCCAAGGCCGGCTCGCTGAGCGCAAAGCCGTCGTCCAGCGGTGCCACGGTAATGGCGAACCGCGGTAGCCCCGCTTTGCTCTTAAGCCCCTCTCCCGTTAACGGGAGAGGGGTTGGGGTGAGGGCGCTCTTGCTCTTGCTTTCGCTAGCAGCCTTACCCCCATCCGACCCTTCGGGCCACCTTCCCCCGATGGGGGAAGGAAGAAAGTCGTTGAAGCTGCCAACAACTTCAGGCCGCAATTCAGCAGCCTGCAGCACTTCCAACAAGGCTTCACGCCGTCCCGGCGAATCCGCCGCGATCAACACCCGGCCCGGGTAATGCTCGATGAAAGATTTCAGTGCCTGTCCAGCCGGCGCATCCTTGGCCGCGACCGGCAACGGCGGCAGCGGCTGGTCACCCAGCGCCTGCGCTTCGGCGGCGCGCGGATGATCGGCCGCACACACTTCCACGCGCGGCAGCTTGTTGAACTGCTCGCGCAGGCTGTCCGGCGACTGGTAGATCTCTTCCGGAGGCAGCAGCGGCCGTTCGATATCGTGGCGGCGCTGCTCGTAACGGCTATTGGTCTGCAGCCAGAACGCATCGGAGGCTTCGCTGACACCGCTGCCGAGTACGGTCATGAAACCGTCCGGCAGGTAGTCGAACAAGGTCGCGGTCTGGTTGAAGAACAGCGGCAGCATGTATTCGATGCCCGAAGGCGCCAGACCAGCCTTCAGATCCTGGTATAGGGGGCTGCGCCGGGTATCCACGTCGAAACGTTCGCGCAACGTGGCCAGCACCTTGCTGAGGCTGGCCTCGTCCATCGGTACTTCGCGGCCGGGCAGCATCTTTACTGCCGTTACCTTGTCCAGTGAGCGCTGCGATTCCGGGTCGAACTCGCGGATGGAATCGATGTCCTCGTCCAGCAGCTCGATGCGCAGTGGCGCGTCGGCGCCCATCGGATAGACATCGAGCAGGCCGCCGCGCACGGCGAAATCACCCGGGTCCATCACCTGCACGACATTGCGGTAGCCGGCGCTTTCCAGACGGCGCTTTTCAGCGTCCATATCCAGGCGCTGGCCTACCTTCAGGTCGAAGCTGCCACCGACGATGTAGCTCAGCGGTGCCAAGCGCTGCAGCAGGGTCTGCACCGGCACCACGACGATGCCTTGCTTCAGCGTCGGTAGGCGGTGCAGGGCAGCCAGGCGCTGCGAAATGATGTCCGGGTGTGGGCTGAACTGATCGTAGGGCAGGGTTTCCCAATCCGGGAACGGCACCACCGGCAGCGGGCTGTTTGCACCAAGCAGTGTCTGCAGATCAGCTACCAGCTGATGCGCACTGTGGTTGTCACGGGTTACCAGCAGCAGCGGTTTGGCGTGCGCCTGCGCCGCGCAGGCAACATGCCAGGCCAGCGCACTGCTGGAAGCCGGAGCGCGCCACCAGGCGCGGAGCTGGCCCGAACGGGGCAGCGGCGGAATGGGGTAGGTAATAGGCGACATGAACCGCGAATTTTACCAGATGCGCCCTTGTTGCCTGCCCGGGCAAGCGCTGATTTGCGCAGCAAGGCACGGCGTAGGCCATAAATGCGACAGGCGCCTTGTCGGCGCCCGTCGTAAGTAAAGCCTGGGATGGCTACTCAGGTGGCCAGTTCCAGCACCATCCGCACCAGCCCGGGGGCGGCGGAGGGGTGGGGTACCTGCTTGAAGCCCAGCGACGCTGCCAACTGCAGCATTGGCTCGTTGTCCTGGGCGATGTCGCCATACAGACGGTCCAGGTACTTGCCGCGCGCCCATTTGACCAGTTTGCGCATCAACTGCCGGCCCAGGCCCTGACCAGCGAGGAAACCGCTGACCAGGATCGCGTATTCGGCATCGCGGGTGCCCGGGATGATGGAGGCGCGCGCCACCGCGCCGACTACCGCTTCACCGGGAGGCAGTGGCTCGGCCGCAACCAGCGCGATCTCGGTCTTGGGATTGGGGTGGGTCAGGCGCTGGGCGGTCTCATCAGACAGTGATTCAACCGACTGCAGGAACTTGTCGCGCACTTCTTCCGGCCCGAACAGGGCAAACGCGCCCTGCAGCGGCGCACCGTCTTCAGGGCGGATGGGTCGTATCAGCAGCTCACGGCCGCTGGGTGCCTTGAAATTTTCATGCCACGGGGGCATGCGGTTGCGAGTTGCCATGACTACGTTTCCTCCAAAGTCGCCTGATTCTGTCACTGCCAGTGCTACGTTCTGTGAACGCGGTCCAAAGCAGCCGCAGATTGCCGGCGGTGCCCGTCACTCGGGCGTCTTGAGCCACTCCAGTCGGGTCGAGGCACCGGCTTCACCCAGATACTGCTTCAGGACGGGCAAGGCCGGGGCCAGCACCTGCTCAAACTGCCATGGCGGGTTCAGCAACAGCATCCCGCTACCATTCAGACGCAGCGGGGAGTCATCGGCCCTCACCATGAATTCGGCGATCAGGATGGATTTGGCCGGCAGCGCGGCCGCCTTGCGGAAGAACGGCTGCAGGGTGCGGCGCTGCTTGATCGGATACCAGACCGCGCATTGTGCCTGCGGCATACGGGTCAAAATCTCACGCAGAGTTGAGATGATCAGCGGGTACTCGGCGTCCTGTACTTCATACGGCGGGTCGATCAGCACCAGCGCCCGGCCAATCTTGATGGCGCCACTCTTCGGCGGAATGAAGGCACGGATGGATTCGTAGCCGTTGCCGGCGTGCACCTGTACCCGGCGATCGTGGGCAAACAGCTCCTTGAGCGCGGTGACCTCGTCCTTCTGCAGCTCGCAGGCGGCCATGCGGTCCTGTTCGCGCAGGGCGCGGGCGGCCAGCAACGGCGAGCCCGGGTAGGAGATCAGCGCGCCGACCGGATTGTCGGCCTGCACCGCGCGCAGGTACTGCTCCACCACTTCGGGCAGCGATGGGGTGGTCATCAGTCGCAGCACGCCTTCATCGATCTCGGCGGTTTTGCGGCTTTCCTCGGCGGACAGCAGGTAGCGACCACGGCCGGCATGCGTGTCCAGCACGAAGAAGGGCGAGTCTTTGCGCTTGAGCGCGTCGATCATCGCCAACATGACGATGTGCTTGAGAACGTCGGCGTGGTTACCGGCGTGGAAGGCGTGGCGATAATTCATCGGCGAAGTTTACGGCTTGCAGCGTTGTGTGGGCGTTTTCATTGGACGGGGACGGCTGGGCGGCGGCTCAAGTGGCTGGTCGGAGGGCTTGATCCGCCCGCTCCGGGCGCGTCCCGCTGGTGTCTGTGGCAAGGCCAGCTATGCTGATGCAATGTCCAGCCAACCAGCCCGGGTACTCGTCGTCGAAGACGAGGCCGCCATCGCCGACACCCTTCTTTATGCGCTGCGCAGCGAAGGCTACGCCGCCAGCCATTGCGCCTTGGGCCGCGAGGCCTTGGCCTTGCTGCGCCAGGACGGCGCCGATGTGGTGGTGCTGGATGTCGGCCTGCCCGACCTGGGTGGCTTCGAGGTCTGCCGTGAGCTGCGCACTTTCAGCCAGGTGCCGGTGATCTTCCTGACCGCCCGCAACGACGAGTTCGACCGCGTGCTGGGCCTGGAGCTGGGCGCCGACGACTATGTGACCAAGCCGTTCTCGCCGCGCGAGATGGTGGCGCGGGTGCGCGCGCGGCTGCGCCGGACCACGCCTGCTGCGCCGGTTGCGGCCGAGGCGGGTGGCTGGAAGCAATTGGGCCGGTTTGCGATTGATCACGAAGGCCGCCGCATCCGCTACGACGAGGCGTTGCTGGAGCTGACCCGCTACGAGTACGCCTTGCTGGCCGCATTGCTGCAGCGGCCCGGGGCGATCCTGAGCCGGACGCAGTTGATGGAACGCGGCTGGGACCACGCCAGCGACAGCACCGATCGCACCGTCGATACCCACGTCAAAACCCTGCGCGCAAAGTTGCGCGCGGCCGGTGCGCAGGGCGAGCCTATCCGCACGCATCGTGGCGTCGGCTACGCCCTGGATGTGTGACAGATGCGGCTTGGGCTGAAGATATTTTTGGGATTCTTCCTGATTGTCGGCATCGCCGCATTCTTCGTGATGCGGGTGTTCGTCAACGAAGTCAAACCCGGCGTACGCCAAGCCATGGAATCGACCTTGGTGGACGCGGCCAATGTGCTGGCAGTGATGGCCGCGCCGGATCTGAAGGCCGGTCATATCGGCGATGGCGAATTCGCCGCGCGCCTGGCCATGGCCCAGCGCCGCGATCCCAAGGCGATGGTGTGGCGCTTCCCCAAACGCAGCATCGACTACCGGGTAACGGTGACCAATGCGCAGGGCATCGTGGTTTACGACTCGCGCGGGCAGGACGTGGGCCGCGACAACTCGCGCTGGAATGATGTCTACAAAACCCTGCGTGGTGAGTACGGAGCGCGTTCCAGCGCCGAAACCCCCGGCGACGAAACCAAGACGGTGATGCACGTCGCCGCGCCGATGTATGACCCGGCGGATGGCCGCAGCATGATCGGCGTGCTGACCCTGTCACAGCCCAACGACACCATCGATCCGTTCATCGTTGCCAGCCAGCGCGCCATCATCGCTCGCGGCGCGTGGCTGATCGGATTGTCGGCCTTGATCGGCCTGTTGATGACCTGGTGGCTGTCGCGCGGCATTGGCAGTCTCAGCCGCTATGCCAAGGCGGTAAGTGCTGGTGAGCCGGTACCGCCGCCGAAACGTCGCCGCGATGAAATCGGTGACCTTGGTCAGGCATTGGAAACCATGCGCCGCAAGCTCGAAGGCAAGGCCTACGTCGAGCAGTACGTGCAATCGCTGACGCACGAAATGAAGAGCCCGCTGGCGGCGATACGCGGCGCTGCCGAGTTGCTGCAGGAGCCCCTGCCGGAAGCCGACCGGCAACGCTTCGCCGCCAACATCGTGCAGCAGGAGCGGCGCCTGACCGAAACCATCGACCAGTTGCTGCGACTGGCCGAGGTCGAACAGCACGGCTGGTTGCAGCGGCGTACCGAGGTCGATCTGGTCGCGGTCTGCCGCGCGCTGGCCGACGATGCAGCGCCGCGCCTGCAGGCCGGGCAGATTCGTCTGGATGTGGAATTGCCAGAGCAGGCAGCGGTGCAGGGCGATGCCTTCCTGCTGCGGCAGGCGCTGTCCAACCTGCTGGACAACGCGATTGCATTCTCCGCGCCGGGCAGCCGCATCGTGCTGAGCGTGCAGCGCCAGCAGCAGAACTGGCGGATCGCCGTGCGCGACAACGGCCCCGGTGTGCCGGAGTACGCGCAGGAGCGGGTGTTCGAGCGTTTCTACTCGCTGGCGCGGCCGGGTACGGGCCAACGCAGTTCCGGCCTGGGCCTGCCGTTCGTGGCCGAGGTGGCGCGCCTGCATGGTGGCGTCGCGCAGCTGGGCAATCACCCTGACGGCGGTGCAGAGGCACGCTTGTTGCTGCCGGCTGGCTGACTTCACATTCGCTTCAAACTCGGCACAAACCCTGCTCACCAGCGGCGTTCAACCTGTCCCTGTTTCCACACGAGGACGGGACATGACTTCCCTGAAACTGCTGTTGCGCTTCGCCATTGTCGGCGGGCTGGTGTTGTTGCTGCTGATTCCTCTGCTGCTGATCCGCAGCACCATCAATGAGCGTGAGCGTTACCGCGACGAGGCGGTCGAACGGGTATCGCAGAGCTGGGCTGGCGAGCAGTCGCTGATTGGCCCGGTGCGGGTGCTGCCGTGGACCCAGCAGCGTGAAGTGGATATTCCGGCCGAAGGCGACAAGCCGCGCCGGACCGAGCTGCGCGTCGAAAGCGGCTATGACCTGCAGATGCCGACGCGCTTGAACGTACAGGGCACTATGCGCACCGATGAGCGCACCGTGGGCCTGTTCAAGGTGCCGGTTTACAACTGGCAGGCCAAGCTGCAGGCTGAGTTTTCCGAAACCAGCTATGTCGCGGTGCCGGGCCGCACCTATGGCAACCCGTATCTGGCGATGGGCATCTCCGACGTACGCGGTCTTGTTGGTACGCCGAACCTGCGCGTCGACGGCCGTGCGATCCAGTTGAAGCCGGGCGCCGGGGTATTGGAAGGAACCTCAAAGGGCCTGCATGCAACGCTGTCGCCATTGCAGGACTCGATGCAGGGCGTGTTGCGCGAGGGCAACAAGGTTGAACTGGAGTTCGTGCTTGGCGGCACGCGTTCGTTGGCGATTGCGCCGGTGGGTGACGATACCCGGGTCTCCTTGTCTTCGACCTGGCAGCACCCGTTGTTTGGTGGCAGTTTCCTGCCCAACGAGCGCAGCATCGATGCCAGCGGTTTCAAAGCGGAGTGGGCGGTGTCTTCGCTGGCGTCGGCGGCGCAGTCGCAGCTGACCCAGGCCATCCGCAGTGACGGTAGCAATGTCGAGGTCCTCAACGTGGCCTTGGTGGATCCGGTGGACACCTATACGCAGGTGGACCGGGCCAGCAAGTACGGCATCCTGTTCGTATTGCTCACCTTCGTTGGCTTTGCGCTGTTCGAGCTGATCAAGCAGCTGAAGATCCATCCGCTGCAGTATCTGTTGGTCGGTCTGGCGTTGGCGATCTTCTTCCTGCTGCTGCTGAGTCTGTCTGAGCAGATTGCGTTCTGGCAGGCGTATCTGATCGCGGCGGCGGCGTGTATCGGTCTGCAGGGTTTCTATCTCAGCGGAGTGCTGCATAGCTGGAAGCGCGGTGTCGGCTTCGCAACGATGCTGACGATGTTGTACGGCGTGTTGTACGTGCTCTTGATCTCGGAAAACAACGCATTGCTGATGGGCTCGCTGCTGCTGTTCGGCATCCTGGCGGCGATCATGTGGATCACCCGCAAGGTGGACTGGTACGAGTTGAGCAGTCGTGCAGTGAGCAAGCAGGCTTGATTGGACGATTGCGATGACGGGGCGGGGTGGCGTTGGCCATCCCGCCTCTTTCGTAAGGAGGAATGACATGAATCGTGCATTGATCCATCGCCGCGCGCAGCGCTTGTTGCCGGCTGGTATCGAGACCTGTGGTTTGTTGCACTTTGGTATGGCGCCGGGACAGGTGGAGCGGGCGTTGTTGGGCAGTGTGTTTGCTGGTGAGCAGGGGCAGGGAGTTGTGGCGCTGCGGTTGTCGTTGTCGACGGCGTTGGCGATCCGGCGCAAGGGCCTGCGGTATTTCGAGCCGGGGGATTGGGTGTATTCGGCGTTTGCTGCGGCTTTTACGCTGGATGTTGATGACGATGCGTGCGGGACGACAGTAGCTATGGACGCGCTGCCGAAGACACATGGCGCCGGGTACTCGGCAGTCGCTCAAGATGGTCGTTCGTGGTTTGTGGTACTGCCGGTGGAGCGGATGGTGGTTTATGGGTGGTGGAAGTGAGGGAGTGCTGAGTTCTTGCCAGATTGCGCATTTGCTCCCTTCTCTCGCGTTCGAGAGGAATGTTGGGCCTTCTGCCGCAAAGGCGGGATGCTTGAAGAGCCGACCCCGCGAAGGCGGGCAGCGGGCGCATACCGTGCTGCATGACACGTCCCTTCTCCCGCTTGCGGGAGAAGGTGCCCGGAGGGCGGATGAGGGGAGCTTTTGCCTTGGCTGTTGCTGTGAAAATGACTGCTGATAGCCAAAGCCAAAGCCAAAGCCAAAGCCAAAGCCAAAGCCAAAGCCAAAGCCAAAGCCAAAGCCAAAGCCAAAGCCAAAGCGGGAGCGGGAGCGGGAGCTTGAGCTAGAGCTTTCACTCCCCTTCGGGGAGCGAGTTACTTTTCTTTGCTTGTGCAAAGAAAAGATAACCAAAAGAAAGCACACCCTGCCTCCGCGCCCACGCCGCTATGCGACGCGGGTCCACTACGCTGACAGGATTTTTCGACGAGACATCCCTGTCTCGTCGAAAAACGACGCACATCCATGTGCGCCGCCCCGTGCGGGGTCTTGTCTGCCAGCTCCGTCGCTGCGGAAGGGGCCCGGTGAGTCAACGGCGGAAACAACAGCAACAGCAACAGCAACAGCAACAGCAACAGCAACAAGCGCGACTGCTGTGGACTGACGTGGATCTGGGTTCCGCAGCCTATCTGACCTACCGAAACCTGCTCCAAAAGCCAATGACCTTGATCGGCAAAGTCGGCTGCAGCCTATGCTGGCTTACGTGGTGGCAATCCGCGCGGACTGAATCGCACCGTTATAGCTAAACCATGACCATTGGCCGACTCGGCAGCTGCTGTTCACTGGCTAGACTCGGTGGTTTGTCGTTATTGGGCCTTAGGCCGGGGAAAGCATGATCAAGCGGGGATTGTTGGCGTTGTGCATGGGTTTGGCGGTGAGCGCTACGGCGCAGGCGGCCGAACAGGTGGATCTGGACATGGTCAGCAAGATCCGTCAGGAGGCGTTCCACCGTTCGCAGGTGATGGATACCTTCAGCCATCTGACCGAAACCATCGGCCCGCGCCTGAGCAATTCGCCGGCCATGACCCAGGCCAATGCCTGGAGCCGTGGCAAGTTCAACGAGTGGGGCCTGGTCAATGTGCACGACGAGGCCTTCGAGGACTTTGGTCGCGGCTGGGAGTTCACCTCGGCGAGCGTCGAGATGCTGGGCCAGCGGGTACAGCCGCTGCATGCCCTGCCCAAGGCATGGACACCGGGTACCAATGGTGCGGTGGAAGGTGAGCTGATCCAGGTCGATATCAAGAAGCTTGCTGACCTTGAGCAGTACAAGGGCAAGCTGCGCGGCAAGATCCTGCTGTTGGGGGATGCGCGCGAATACAAGCGTGGCACCGAGTCCGATTCGCACCGCCACGATGCAACCTCGCTGGAAGGCCTGCAGGCCTTCACCATTCCGAAGGCGGCGGAAGAAGATCGCGCAAAGCGGCTGAAGGATTTCAACGAGCGCCAGGAGCTGACCAAGGCAGTCAATGCGTTCTTCATCGAAGAAGGCGCGTTGGCGTCGATCAGCATCAGTGGCTGGGACAACGGCATCATCCGTGTGGCAGGTGGTGGTTCGCGCAAGGCCGGCGAGTCGGTGGGCATCCCGGAGCTGGCGATGATCGCCGAGCACTTCAATCCGTTGGTGCGTGCGCTCAAGGACAAGCAGACGGTGACGCTGCGGGTCAATGTGGACGCGCGCTTCACCGACGAGACCAATCAGCCGGGCCACAACACGCTGGCCGAGATCCGTGGCAGCAGCAAGGCCGACGAGATCGTGATGCTGGGTGCGCACATGGATTCCTGGCACACCGGTACCGGGGCGGCTGACAATGCTGCGGGCGTGGCGGTGATGATGGAGGCGATGCGCATCCTCAAGGCGGTGGGGGCCAAGCCCAAGCGCACGATCCGCGTGGGTCTGTGGAGTGGTGAGGAGCAGGGCCTGATTGGTTCGCAGGCTTATGTGGCGCAGCATTTCGCGCGTTACCCGGAGCCGGCCGATGCAACGCAGAAGGCGCTGCCGGCGTCGTTGCGTGAGCCGACGGGTCCGTTGCAGAAGCTGCGTGACTACGAGAAGTTCCAGGTCTACTTCAACATGGACAATGGTTCGGGCCGGTTCCGCGGCATCTATGCGCAGGAAAACATGGCGGCGATGCCGATTTTCGAGGCATGGTTGAAGCCGTTCAACGATGTGGGTGCGACCACGGTGGCCACGCGCAATACCGGTAGCACCGATCACATCAGTTATGACCGGGTTGGCCTGCCGGGCTTCCAGTTCATCCAGGATCGTCTGGATTACTTCAGCAATGTGCACCACAGCCATCTGGATACCTGGGATCACGCCGAGGCGGAGGATCTGAAGCAGGCGGCGGCGATTGTGGCGTCGTTTGTTTACAACGCTGCGATGCGTGAGGAGCGGTTCCCGCGCAAGCCGTTGTTGGAGAAGTGAGCTAGCCGGGTTTGCTTGAAGGAAGGGCCGCATCGCGGCCCTTCTGCTTTTTGGTGCAGAGCAAACAGATGCTTGATGCCTCCCTTCTCCCGCATGCGGGAGAAGGTGCCCGAAGGGCGGATGAGGGGAGCTTTGGCTTTGGCTTCGGTTGTTGCTCTAAGCAACAGCAACAGCAACAGCAAGATCAAGAGCTTTCACTCCCCTGCGGGGAGCGAGTCACTTTTCTTTGCTTGTGCAAAGAACAAGTAACCAAAAGAAACACACCCTGCCTCCGCGCCCACGGCCGCTACGCGACGCGGGTCCACTCCGCTGGCAGGATTTTTCGACGAGACATCCCTGTCTCGTCGAAAAACGACGCACATCCATGTGCGTCGCCCCGTGCGGGGTCTTGTCCGCCAGCTCCGTCGCTGCGGAAGGGGCCCGGTGGGTCAAGGGCTGGAGCAACGGCAACGGCAACGGCAACGGCAACGGCCGAAGCCAGAGCTGCCCTCACCCCAACCCCTCTCCCGTGAACGGGAGAGGGGCTTGCAGCTGCAGGTAGCGGGCTTTGCTGCGTTTTCTGGCCGGTGCGCGAAGGGCTGAAGCGGGTTCAAAGCGCAGGCAGGGGCGAAGAGGTAAAATGCCCCGATTCCCACTTCTGCGCCCGTCATGACCGTCCGTACCCGCTTTGCCCCCAGTCCCACCGGCTACCTACACATTGGTGGCGCCCGCACCGCGCTGTATTGCTGGCTGGAAGCGCGCCACCGTGGCGGTGAGTTCGTGCTGCGCATTGAAGATACCGACCGCGAGCGCTCTACCCAGGCAGCTATCGATGCCATCATCGAGGCGATGGATTGGCTGGGCCTGAGCTACGACGAAGGTCCGATCTACCAGACCGCGCGTGTCGCCCGTTATCAGGAAGTGGCCGAGCAGTTGATTGCTTCGGGCAAGGCCTACTACGCCTACGAGACCAAGGAAGAGCTCGACGCCATGCGCGAAGCTGCCATGGCCAAGCAGGAAAAGCCGCGCTACAACGGCGCTGCCCGCGAGCTGAACCTGCCGTACAAGGACGACCCGAACCGCGTCATCCGCTTCAAGAACCCGCTTGAAGGCACGGTGCTGTTCGATGACCTGATCAAGGGCAATATCGAGATCGCCAACAGCGAGCTGGATGACATGGTCATCTTCCGCCCGGACGGCTTCCCCACCTACAACTTCGCAGTGGTGGTCGACGATTGGGACATGAAGATCAATGAGGTCATCCGCGGTGATGACCACATCAACAACACCCCGCGCCAGATCAATCTGTACGAGGCCATCGGTGCGCCGGTGCCCAAGTTCGGCCATATGCCGATGATCCTGGACGAGCAGGGCGCCAAGCTGTCCAAGCGCACCGGCGCGGCCGATGTCATTCAGTACAAGGACGCTGGCTACCTGCCCGAGGCGCTGCTGAGCTACCTGGCCCGTCTGGGCTGGTCGCACGGTGACCAGGAGATCTTCACCCGTCAGGAGCTGATCGAGCTGTTCGACGTCACCAACTGCAATTCCAAGGCCGCGCGCCTGGATATGGCCAAGTTGGGCTGGGTCAACCAGCACTTCCTGAAGACCGAAACCCCGGAATCCATTGCCCCGCAGCTGGTTTACCAGCTGGAAAAACTGGGTTTGGACGTGAGCAAGGGTCCGGCCCCGGTCGACGTGGTCATCGCCCTGCGCGAGCGCGTGCAGACCCTGAAGGAAATGGCTGAGAAGGCCGTGGTCTGGTACACCCCGCTGAACGAGTACGACGACGCCGCGGTTGCCAAGCACTTCAAGCCCGGTGCCGATCTGCCGCTGGCCAAGGCCCGCGAGCTGCTGGCCAATGCTGAATGGACCGCCGAAGGCGTGTCGGTCGCGTTGCATGAGGTGGCCGCACAGCTGGAAATGGGCATGGGCAAAGTCGCCCAGCCACTGCGTGTGGCCATCACCGGCACCCAGGTGAGTCCTGACATTTCCCATACCGTGTATCTGGCGGGACGCGACGAGGCCTTGAAACGCATCGACGCAGCACTCATCAAGATCCCAACGGCCTGACCCTGAGGTAGACATGACCGAAGCACACTCCTGTACCGCTCCGCACCACCACGTCGAAGACGCGGCGGGCTTTGTCGCGGTGGTCGAACGGGTGTGCCGCGAGCGCGGATTGCGGCTGACCCCGATCCGCGCCAACGTGCTGCGGCTGATCGCCGAGGCCGGCAAGCCGGTCAAGGCCTACGAGCTGCTGGAATGGGTGCGCGAAGGCAAGGGTGTGGGCGCTGATGCCCCACCCACGGTCTACCGCGCGCTGGATTTCCTGATGGCCAATGGCTTCGTGCACAAGTTGTCTTCGGTCAACTCGTTCGTTGCCTGCCATCACCCGAGCAGCAACCAGCACTCGGTACCGTTCCTGATCTGCGATCGCTGCCATAGCGCAGTGGAGTTGGAAGACCGCGACATCGTTCGCCAGCTCGAAGCCCGCGCCAAGGAGCTTGGTTTCAAGCCGCAGGCACAGACGCTGGAAGTACACGGCCTGTGCGCGAACTGCGCAGGCTGAGGCTTTAGTCCCTCTCCCTGCGGGAGAGGGGGTGGGGTGCGGGGAAGGTGCCGCACTGAACCGGTCTTTGTGGGAGCGGCGTAAGCCGCGAAACCACTGCAACACCCGAAGCCGATAGTGCATTGACCAAGCCGAAGTAACCGGGAAGGTCCGGGCCTATCAGCTTCGCGGCTTACGCCGCTCCTACAACAGCCCACTATGCTTACGGCTTCGGTTTTGCTTCGTAGACCACTTCGCCATCCTTGATGGTCTGCAGCACCTTGATGGTGTGCAGCTGGCTGCGTTCGATGCTCATTGGGTTATCCGAGAGCAGCACCAGGTCCGCGCGCTTGCCGACTTCGATCGAGCCCTTGCTGCTCTCTTCGCCGTACTGACGCGCTGCCCACAAGGTGATCGACTTCAGCGCGATCGCCGGTGATACACGTTGATCCGGCCCCAGTACGCGGCCACTGCGGGTCACGCGGTTGACCGTCGCATCCAGCACCCGCATCGAATCCGGGAATACCACCGGCGCATCATGGTGCGAGGTGAATACCATGCCCGCATCCAGCACCCATTGCGTCGGCGAGATGTTCTCGGCACGCTCCGGGCCCAACACTGAATCGCGATGCCAGTCGCCCCAGTAATAGGTGTGCATCGGGAACAGGGAAGGGAAGATACCGAGGCGGCGCAGTTCGCCAACCTGGTCCTTGCGCAGGGTCTGGCCGTGGATCAGCACGGGGACGAGATGCTTGTCCGGGTACTTGGCTTCAGCGGCGGACACGGCATGGATCAGCTGATCGATGGCGGCATCGCCATTGGCATGTGCCAGCACCTGCCAGCCGTGGCCCCAGGCCTGGGTGATGAGGTCATCGACCTTGGCGGTAGGGAAGGCGGGATAACCGGCATAGTCTGGCTTCTCGCCCTCGGGCACCTTGTAGTAAGGCTTGGTCAGCCATGCGGTCTTGCCCTGTGGTGAGCCATCCAGGCTGATCTTTACCCCGCCGATGCGAAAGTGGTCGGTGTAGTTCAGGCCATAGAACGGCCCCTGCATGGCTGGGTTGTGCAAGGCCACTTCAATGTCGGGATAGGACACCACGTCGATCTTGAGCTTGCCGGCCTTGGCCGCCATCGGCAGCAGCTGCAAGGTACCGGCGTCGGTCTTGCCGTCCTGGGCAGTGGTGTAACCGTATTTCATGTACAGCGCCTGGCCGGCTTCGAGCATGGCAAAGGATTGCTCGACAGTCATCGCCGGCATCAGCTTGGCCAGGGCGATGTTGTGCGCGCTTTCCTCAAGCACACCGTCAGGCACATTGCTGCCCGGTTCGCGGCGGATCACTCCACCGGGTGGATTGGGCGTGTCGGCAGTGATACCCGCCATTTCCAGCGCCTTGCTGTTGTAGGCGCCGAGATGGCCAGACTGATGCATCAGGATGATCGGAATATCAGTGGCGATCGCATCCAGATCCTGCCGGGTCGGATGCCGCTGTTCGACCAGCTGTGAATCGTCGTAGCCGAAGCCGATCAACACCTTGTAACCCTCGGGTGTGGTCGGATGCGCGCGGAACTCGCGCATGATCTTCTGCAGGGCGGGAATCGAATTGCCTTCGCCATCGGGTGCGGGCAGCAGATTGGCTGACAGCGCCTGCAGGCCGACGCCGGAGACGTGGCCGTGGGCATCGATGAAACCCGGCGTCAGGGTATGGCCTTGCAGGTCAACCTGCTGCGCCTGCGGACTGAAGCTGCGCGCCGCCTTGCGGGTGCCGACAAAGGCGATGCGGCCATCGCGCACGACGATGGCCTCTGCATCGGGTTGGCGGTCATCCACGGTGACGATGGGGCCGCCGGAGTACAGCGTGTCGGCTGCGTTGGCGGAGGTGGCCGTAAGTGCGGCCAGTACGGAGAGCGCCAGAATCATTTTCACCGAGGGTTCTCCCGGCTGTGGGCAGGGGTACAGCCTAGCGCAATCGGGTTAAGGCTTTGCTGTCTCCTTTGCGCAGCAGGGGAGGGTTGGGGAGGGGTTGGCTTTTGGGCCTTCCTACTCATGTCAGCTTCGCGGCTTACGCCGCTCCCACAAGATTGTCGGTAGTGCCCCTGCCGAGCATGGCTCGGCACTACCGCTGTTGCTCCCTCCCTTGCGCAGCAGGGGAGGGTTGGGGAGGGGTTGGCTTTTGGGCCTTTCTACCAATGTCAGCTTCGCGGCTTACGCCGCTCCTACAAGTTCAGCACCGGTAATGCCCCTGCCGAGCATGGCTCGGCACTACCGTGCGGTGTCTACTTCCACCACCACTGACATGCCGGGGCGCAGGCGTGCGGCCAGCGGTTGGTCGGGGTCGATGGCGATGCGGATCGGTAGGCGTTGCACCACCTTGGTGAAATTGCCGCTGGCGTTGTCGGGCTTGAGTACCGAGAACTCCGAGCCTGTGGCCGGGGCAATCTGCTCTATGCGACCAGTCAGTTTCTTGCCCTGGAACGCATCGACACTGAACGTCGCTGGCTGGCCAATGGCCATGTTCCAGGTCTGGCTTTCCTTGTAGTTGGCCACTACCCACAGCGTGTCCGGCACCAGGAACAGCAACTGGCTGCCGGCGGTAACGTATTGCCCAAGCCGCACGGTGGCCTCGGATACCTGACCATCACGCGGCGCTTTGATAACCGTGTTGTCGAGGTCGATCTTTGCCAGTTCCAAGGCGGCTTCAGCCATGGCGACCTTCGCTTCCAAGCCCTTGCGCGCGACCTCGGTGGAGGTGAGGGTTTCCTCGGCGATATGGATGGCTGCCTGCGATTGCGCCACGCCAGCAGTTGCCGCCTGCGCGGAGGCGCGCAGCTTGTCGCGGTCGCTATTGGAGACCAGTTGCTGTGCGGCCAGGGCTTCATAGCGCTGCAGTTCGGTGCGACTGCGTTGCTGCTCGGCCTGCTGCGCTGAATGATTTGCACGGGCCGAGCTGATCTGCGCGCGGTTCTGCGCCTGGCTCTGGTCGGAGTTGGCCAACTGCGCGCGTGCATCTTCCAGGGAAGCCTGCGCTTGATCCACCTTCTGCTGGTAGATGCGCGGATCAATGCGCAGCAGCGGCTGGCCCTTTTTCACATGGTCGAAGTCGCTGACCAGTACTTCGGTGACATAGCCGTTGACCTGCGGCGCAAGCACCGTTACCTGGCCGCGCACATAGGCGTCGTCGGTATGCATGTACGTGCTGTTGAATGGCCAAAGCTGCCAGGCGCGCAGGATCAAGGTCAGTCCGACCAGGGCGACGATGATCATCAGCACCACCGCGCGGCGGCTGGGTCGGTTGTATTTGGACACGGCCTCGGCTGCCGGTGCTGAGGCTTTCTTTTCGGTCTTGTTGCTCATGTTTCTGCTCGGTTGTCCTGGGCCCCGGCGCGGTCACGCCGGATCACCTGTTTCACGCGTGGATTGCGCAGCGTCACTTCCAGCAGCAGCCAGCTCAGGAAGCAGATCGCCACCCAGCCACTGAAGGCGAAGACATCATTGAACGCGCGAACATTGGCCTCGCGCCTGGCTGCTGCCGCCAAGGCTGCACTGGCCTGTGCCTTGAGTTGTACCGGGTCGGTGATGACGCGGGCGTAGGCTTGTTGCTGCAGCTGCAGGCGGCGCGCCACCTGCGGATCGGCGGGATTGAGCTGGCTGACCAGTGCGGTGGAATAGATATGTTCGCGGTGCAGCTGGAAACTGCTCAGGAAGGCCGAGCCGGCAAGGCTGCCGAAGCTCTGCGTCAGCGACAGGATGACGATGAAGGACACGATATGGTCCAACCCGCGCGCCATCGCCTGGCGTATGCCCATCAGCATCAGCGGGCCCATGAACATGCCGCTGCCCACCGCCGCCAGGAACTGGCTGAGGGCGAAATCCATCGGCCGGTCCATGCTGGTGCGGTGCTGGTCGAGGAAGGCGGCACTGCCGAGCAGGATGATCGACACCAGCAACTGCGGAATCAGCGCCTTCGGACCGAAGGTCAGCGCACCGGCAGCAATACCGACGAGTACGCCGATCAGTATCACCCCGAACAAGGGCGCCATCTGCTCCGGGCCCATGCCCAGCGCACGCATCATCGAGATCATCCCGTAGGACTGCTCGTTGGTGAGGAAGCGGATCAGGAATGCACCGACGATGAAGCGCAGCATCACCGGCCCCATCAACCAGCGAACCTGCAGCAGCGGGTTGCGGCGCTGTTGTTCAATGCACAGGCCGGTGGTGATCAGCACGACGGCGGCGGCCAGTGCCCAGCCCAGCCAGGGCGAGTCAAACCACCAATGCAGATAGCCTTGGCTGAGTACCGCCACCAGCAGCGCCAGTCCCGGCGCGAGCAGGGCGAAGGTGAGGAAGTCGGTGCGCTCGAAGACCTTGATCTGGATGCCGGGGGGCAGCTTCAGCACCACCACGGCGGCGAACGAACACAGCGCCAACCCGGCTTCAAACAGGTACAGGTTCTGCCATTCGCCGTGGTCGAGCAGGCTGGGCGACAACAGCCAGGCCAAAGGCACGGCCAGCTGCGACAGGCCAACGCCGATCACCAGCAGGTTGCCCACGTATTTGCGCGGCAGCGCCTGCAGCATGTACAGCGTGCCCAGCGTGGTGCAGGCGGCGCCGGCAAAACCGCTGCCTGCGCGTACCAGCAAGGTAGTCGTGTTGTTGCCGACAAACAGATGCAGCACCGCCAGTGCGGCATAGGTGCCAAGACCAATCTCGGCGAACAGGCGGATACCGTATTCCTGACGGAATTTGAACACCAGCAGGTTGGCGCTGACGTTGACCATCAGATAGGCAGCCACCAACCAGTTGGCCTCGCTGGCCTGCAGCCCCATCTGGCCGGTGATCAGCGGCAGGTTGGCGCTGATCAACGCATTGCCCAGCCCGCCGGTGATCGCCACCAGCACCGCCACCGCGGCATAGGCCGCGCGCCGGTGTGGTGGGTGCCAGGGCATCGAGGCCGAGCCGGGCAGGCTGGGTTTTTCGTGTTCTTCCCAGTCCGGAATGGGTTTGAGTGGCTTCATGTGCGTTCCGCTGCAGCCTGCTTGGACAGGCCGGGACGCAGCAATTCAATCGCACGCCGTGCGAGGGTGGCGCGATCTTCGACGGTGCGCCCGCGCAACGCCGCGCCGAGCATGCCGGAGATCAATGAAATATCGGACAGCTGCAGGTCCAGCCGGCACAGTCCTGCGGCCTTTGCCCGCAGCAGGGCGGGTTCGGACAGACTCAGGATGCGCTCGCGTGCGGCCTTGATTGCGGGTTCGTCCTGGTCCACTGCGCGCCAGTAGTCGGCCAGCGCTGGCGAGTACACGATGCGCTTGGCCATGCCGATGATCAGCTCGAACAGCGCATCGTCACGCTCGCCCAGCTCCTGCAGATGCGCTTCGATCTTTTCCACGGTCCGCTGCAGCAGGGCTTCGATCAACGCGGTGCGGTCGGGGAAGTTGCGGTACAGCGTTGCCCGGCCCACGCCGGCCCGCGCCACCACCAGGTCGAGCGGGGCGGTAATGCCGTGTTCGCCGAACACAGCGTCGGCCGCATCCAGCAGCAAGGCGCGACGTGCGGCGGCATCGGAACGAATGGAGGTCATGCTCCATATGATCCGGACAAAAGTGTCCGGTTTCAATGGGCGTGATGAAACGGGCCGTTGCAGCGGCCCGTTTCGTTCAGCTCGCGGCGAGCTGGCGGCGCACCGGTGCCTCGCGGATCGGCAGGTTGATCAGAGCTGCAGCGGCCGCCAGTGCCATGTCCGCGTACCACATCCAGCTGTAGTCGCCGCCGTATTCCAGCGCCACGCCGCCCAGCCAAGCACCGAAGAAGGCGCCGATCTGGTGCGAGAACAGGGTCAGGCCGAACAAGGTGCCCATATGGCGCGGCCCGAACAGCTTGCCGACCAGCCCAGCGGTGGGCGGCACCGTCGCCAGCCAGGTGAAGCCCAATGCTGCGGCAAATACATAGAAGGTCATCGGCGTCGGCGGCGAAGCCAGATAGACCGCGATCAACACCGCGCGGCTGAGGTACATCCAGAACAGCAGCCACTTCATCCGGAAGCGCTCGCCGAGCGCGCCGATGATCAGGCTGCCGGCGACATTGAACAGGCCGATCAAGGCAATCGATACCGAGGCCACGTTCGGCGACAGGCCGCAGAGCGCGATCTCGCCGGGTAGGTGGGTGACCAGAAAGGCGATGTGCACCCCGCAGGTAAAGAAGCCCAGATGCAGGCACCAGTAGCTGCGGTCACGCAGGGCGCGCTGCAGTTGTGGGCGCAGTGCTTCGCCGTCGTCGGTTCCTTCGCTGCGCGGCGCACGCTTGCGCAGCGGCCAGGCCAGCGGCAATGACAACAGCACGATGAAGGCCAATGCATATAAAGCCTTGATCCAGCCGAAGGCGCTGAGCAGCAACTGCACCAGCGGCGCAAACAGGAATTGGCCGAGCGAGCCACCGGCATTGATGATGCCGGCTGCCATCGAGCGCTTCTGCGCGGGGATGCGCCAGGCGGTTGCGCCGATCAGTACCGAGAAACTGCCGGCACCGGCACCGGCGGCCAGCAACAGGCCGAAGCTGAGGTTCAGCCCCCAGGCGCCAGGTAGCAGGGTTGCTGCGAGCAGGCCGACGGCCAGCAGCACACCACCGCCAACCAAGACCGGAAGTGGCCCGCGCTGGTCGGCCATGGCACCGAACAGCGGCTGTACAGCGCCCCAGACGAACTGGCCGATTGCCAATGAAAAGCTGATCTGAGCGATGCCGAGGCCGGTGCTGACATGGATGGGGTCGATCAGCAGACCGCTGGTCTGACGCACGCCCATGGTCACCATCAAGATGCTGGAGGCGGCCAGCAACAGCAGCCAAGGTGTGCGGGTTGGGGCTTGCGCGCTCATGCCGGTTGCTCCTGTTCCAGTGATTGGGTGAGTGCTTCCAGCTGTTGGTTGAGACCCGCGATCCGCGCGCTGCCGAACAGGTTTTCGATTTCCTGTTGCGCCTGTTGCCAGAGGGGCAAGGCTTTCTGCAGGCGACGTTTGCCGGCGGCGGTGATGTGCAGCTGGCGCTGGCGGGAATCTGCGCCGGGCGCGGAGCTGAGCAGGCCGGATTCGAGCAGCGGCTTGAGGTTGCGGGTGAGGGTGGTGCGGTCCATGCCCAGCGCATCGGCGAGCTCGCCCAGCGGGCGTGGTTGGCTGGAGCGGCGCAGGATGGAATAGGCGTTGAGGCTTAGATCGGCGGCTGCAAGATGGCGGTCATAAAACTGGGTGACGCGGCGTGTGGCGCGGCGCAGCTGGAAGCAGGTGCAGGGGCTGGAAGTGTCCATCGGCTTGTAGGGCGGGGCGATGGGGTGGAGTTTATGTGTATATGCACGTAATTGCGAGAATGGGTTGTGCGGTCGCGCTCTTGCTGTGATTTGGTTTTAGGTCTGGCTCTGGCTCTGGCTTTGGCTTTGGCTCTGGCTCTGGCTCTGGCTCTGGCTTTGGTTTTGGCTCCGGCTCCGGCTCCGGCTCTGGCTCTGGCTCTGGCTCTGGCTTTGGTATTGGCTTTGGTATTGGCTTTGGCTTTGGCTCCGGCTCTGGCTCCGGCTTTGCTTTTTGTCTTCCCTTCTCCCGCCTGCGGGGGAAGGTGCCCGAAGGGCGGATGGGGGCGCTATTGATTTGGCTTCGGCATTTTTTGAAATGGTTCCCGCATAAATTGCTCAGCGCAAAGAAAAACCACCTTGCGGTGGTTTTCATCTGTGCTCGGGCTGTGAGGGGGCGGCAGAAGCGAGAACAAGAGCAAAAGCAAAAGCAAAAGCAAAAGCAAAAGCAAAAGCAAAAGACAAAGGCTTGCCCTCACCCCTACCCCTCTCCCGCAGGCGGGAGAGGGGAAAGCAAGTGCCAAAGCAACAGCTCAAAGCAACAGCTCAAAGCAACAGCTCAAAGCAACAGCTCTGAGCCATTGCTCAAACCAATCGCTTAGAACCAGGCGCGGATACCAAACGCCACACCACGGCCCGGCAGCGGCGAGTAATCCCGCAGCAGCGAGGTATGCGGCCGTGCCTCACGATTGGTCAGGTTGCTGCCATCAAAGAACACTTCGTAGCTGTTGCTGCCGTTGCGGTCCCAGCGATAAGCAAGGTGTGCATCCACCAGCGTGTAACCGGCACTGGCTTCTTCGTTCACAGCAACATCCTTCTGGCTGCCATAACGCACGGCGCCCAGCGAGGCGCGCCAACCGCCGAGCGACCAATGCAGATCAGCACCGACGCGGGCTGGTGCGATGCGCGGCAGGTAGCCGCCGTTGGCCAGCTCGACGTTGTAATTGTGCGCGTGATCGCCATGCGGCACGGCAATGGCGACATTGCGGGTGCCGTTGCCATCCAGTTCGGCCTTCACGTAGTCACCAAACACGCGCAGGTCCCAGTCACCGGCCACGTTCTCCAGCATGTGCCAGGTGGCTTCAGCTTCAGCGCCCTTGAACGTTGCGTCGTTTTGGGTCCAGGTGCGCACCGGCAGGCCGCCTTCGACCACGCCGGTATCTGCCAGGTAGATGAAGTCCTTGAACTTGGTCTGGTAGATCGCAGCCTGTACGTCGATACGCTCGTTATGCGCATGCAGGCCCAGCTCCATGCGACGGCCGCGCTCGGTGTCCATGTTGGCGTTGCCGATTTCCAGCGAGCGGGTGGCGATGTGTGCCCCGGCGGCATACAGCTCTTCGTTGGTTGGCGCACGCTCGGAGGCATCCACGCCGAAGCGCAGGTCGAAGGTATCGTTCAACGCCCAGATGCCGGAGGCCGACAGATTGGTGGCACCAAAGCTGCGGCTGCGCTGGGCGTCGTTCGGGTCCAGCTTGACCTGGTCGTGGCGTGCGCCAAGTTCCAGCTTGAATGGGCCGAACTGCTTTTCCTGCAGGACGAATGCGCCAATGGTGTCGGTGGTGGTGCCCGGTACGAAGGCTTCTTCGCCGATGGCACCGAAGTCGCTGCTGCCGAACTGCAGGCCGAATGCGCCGTCCCAGCCAGCCAGCGGTTGCTGCACGGCTTCCAGGCGGCCCTCGAAGCCCTTGTTGGTAAAGCGGGTAGAAGGCGTGCCGGCTTCGAGCTCGGTGTGCTCGTAATCGGTGTAGCCGCCATGCAGGGTCAGGCTCTTCAGGAACGAGGTCGGGTTGTACAGGCCTCCCTTCAGTTCAAACCGGTTCTGCACCATGTCGATGCGCACGTCGTGCTCGCCGCCGTCTTCTTCTGCGTGGTCATGGTCGTCATGGTCGTGGCCGTGATCATCGTCAGCATGGACGTGGGCACCGTTGGGAATGCCGTAGTTGCTGCGGTAGGTGCTCAGCGAAGCGCCGAGGAAGGCCTTGTCGCCCAGCCAGGTGGCGCCTACGCCACCGGCGCGGGTGCGGGTGGAACTGTTCTCAAGGCGGCCACGCGGGCCGAGTTCGCCTTCCAGATCCGCATGGTCGTCGTGGCCATCGGCATCCAGGGCGTGCGGGTCGATCGCGTAGCCGGGAATGCGATAGTCATCGCCGTTGCGCACCAGACCGTCGACATGCAGCACTACATTGCCGCCGCTGACGCCGTCCAGGCGGAACATGCCGCTGCGTTCCTGGTTGACCGAGTTGCCTCGCAGCTCGGCGCGACCGCTGAGCGGGCGGTCCGGCACGTCGCTGGCGATGCGGCCGTCGACCACGTTCACCGCACCGCCGATCGCGCCGCTGCCGAACAGCAGGGTGGCCGGGCCTTTCAATACTTCGATCTGGTCGGCCAGGAACGGCTCGATGCTCGATGCGTGATCGGCACTTACCGTGGAGGCGTCCATGTTGCCGATGCCATTGGCGACCACGGCCACGCGCGGGCCTTCCTGGCCACGGATGATCGGGCGGCCCACGCCAGGCCCGAAGAAGGTGCTCTGCACGCCCGGCAGTTTGGCGACGGTGTCGCCGAGGGTGCCGGCCTTGTGTTCATCCAGATCAGCACCGGCCAATACCTCGACCGGACGGGCCAGTGACTCGGCCGAACCCTGCAGCGGTGAGGCGGTGACCTTCACAGCAGTCAGTTCGGTCAGATGATGGCTCTGCCCGGCGTCGTCATCGGCGGCACTGGCGACAGCAGGCAGGGCGGCGGCAAGGGCGAGGAACAGCAGGTGATGCTGGGTGCGACGAGGGAAGGGCATGAGGATTCCTTTGTTACTTTGTATCACTGGGGTGGCAGTCTGAACCGGAGGCGGCAGTGGGCTGGCGCAGGCGGCTAGGGCGGGGAGGACAATAATGTTATATTATTCCATAACGTTCCGTCGCCCCTGCTGGAAGTCATGCCCACCCCACCTACCGGACTACGCAAATTCCTCGATCGCTTTGGTGCGACCGGATCCCTGATCTGTGCGGTGCATTGCGCGTTGTTGCCGGCCTTGCTGGCGGTGGCACCGGCACTGGGATTGTCGTTCTGGCTCAGTGATGGAGTGGAAGCCAGCATCGTCATCTTCGTTACCGTGCTGGGTCTGTTCAGCCTTATCTGGGGCTATCTGCGCCATCGTGCGCTGATGGCCTTGTTGCTGCTGGTGCCGGGCCTGCTGCTGCTGTGGGCCGGTCTGCTGTATCCGGAGCTGCATCATTCGCAGGTTCCGCATGCCGTGGTGATGACCTTGGGCGGCGTGCTGGTGGGTTTGGCGCATGTTGCCAACCTGCGCTTGAACCACGTGCACGTACACGACGCCAGCTGCGCACATTGAGGGGCGCATGGTAGGCTTCCTGTCCATGCGCGAGGGCGCTTGTTGTGGCCTCGCCAAACCCGTGCATGCACGGGGTAACTGATTACAAACCAAGGAGTTGACGACATGGGTAAGGGTGACCGTAAGACCGCCAAGGGCAAGCGCTATAACGCCAGCTACGGCATTTCGCGTTCGCACGTGAGCAAGGTGGCCGTGGGCGCAGCTGCGCCGGTCGCCAAGAAGACCGTCGCCAAGGCTGCCGCCAAGAAGGCTGTTGCCAAGAAGACCGTCGCCAAGGCCGGCTGATCCAGCCAGGCAGTGGTTACAGAAAAGCGGCGCATTGCGCCGCTTTTTTTTGTGCCTGTTGCGTGGGGTGGGCTTCGTTCCCGGGGGCGCTCAGCGCACCCGGCCAACCTTACTTCGATTGGCGCAGTGCCTGCTCCAGTGCGTGCGGGTCGCCATCGTTGGGCTGGGCCGGGATGCCGATCAAGCGCGTGAGCAATGGATAGACGTCAACGTTGTCGAAGGCGGTGAGTTGCTTGCCCTGCGCGAACGCCGGGCCACGTGCGACGAATACCGCCTGCATCGACGGCAATGCAGGATCGTAACCATGCGAGCCGCGATCACCGGGCGGGCGCTTGGCGATGGTGTCGCGGGTCACCGCATCCCAGCCTTCCTGCATCTGGCAGATGATGGCGGGTATGCGCGGGTTGCTGCCGTAGTGCCAGCGCGCTGGCAGTTGCGCCTTGTTCCAGCACTGGTAGTGCGCGTGCTCGCCAAGCAGCGCCTTTTCCGCTTCGGCCTGCTTGCCCGGCAGTGGTGCGAAACCTACTGACTGGCCCACCGACACCACCTTGGCGATATCCGCCGAGACCATGTCTTCAACCGCGACAGCATTGCCGTACTTGACCGTTGCCATGCCGTGATCAGAAACGACGATCACGTTGGTGTGGTCGAGCAGGCCGTCGCGGCGCATCCCGTCGACCAACTGGCCGATGGTGCCATCAACCTGCTGCAACGCCGTCCTGTACTCGGGTGAGTCCGGGCCATAGGTGTGCCCAGCCTTGTCCACCTGCTCCATGTAAGTGGCAATGAAGCGCGGCTTGATCGCATCCGGCTCGCCATTCAGCCAGGCCAGCACCTGGTTCATGCGCTCGGGCAGCGGCACGCTTTCGTCGTACATGCGCCAATGGTTGGCGTGCAGGCCGTGCACCGGCGCTTCGCTGCCGGGCCAGGACCAGGTGGCACTCTTGAACCCCGCCTTGCGCACGCTGACCCAAAGTGGCTCGCCGCCCTCCCACCATGCGGGGTTCTGCACGGCCGAGCGATCACTGACCTTGAATTCGCCCAGTACGTCGGCGCTCATCGCGTTGTGCACCAGGCCGTGATGGTCCGGGCGTAGACCGGTGACCAGTGTGTAGTGATTGGGGAAGGTGAGCGAGGGATAGGACGGACGCATGCCGACGCTGCGCACACCCTCGCGGGCCAATCGCATCAGGTTTGGACTGTCTGCTTCACTGAGCTTGTCCGCGCGCAGGCCGTCGATGGAGATCATCAATACGGTGGGCGGTGCTTCCGGTGCGGCGTTGGGCGAGGATGTGGTGGCGCAAGCAGCGAGCAGTGCGCAGGCCAGTGCAGTGGCCGAAATGCGTAGAAAAGTCATGCAGCAATGATAGGCCGGGCCAGTGACCGTA
Organism: Stenotrophomonas sp. STEN018; assembly: GCF_056760235.1. NCBI lineage: Bacteria > Pseudomonadati > Pseudomonadota > Gammaproteobacteria > Lysobacterales > Lysobacteraceae > Stenotrophomonas > Stenotrophomonas sp. STEN018. The sequence goes on along the minus strand of NZ_JBRREK010000014.1, from coordinate 27,386 downwards.
CAAATACAACCTTCGGCATGTTGCTTGGGGCTGATTGACCCTGTAGCCGCAGGAAGCAAGCCGCTCCCGGACAATCGGAGGGTTCAGCCAAACAGATCCGCCACGCGCTCGCCTTCGCTGGCTACGCCTTCCAGCTTTAACAATGCCGCCTTGGTCGGCAGCCCGCCACCGAACCCGGTCAGCGTGCCGTTGTTGCCGATCACCCGATGGCAGGGCAGCACGATCGGCAAAGGATTGCGGCCATTGGCAGCACCTACCGCACGTGTAGCGGTGGGCCGGCCGACGCGCTCGGCCAGTTGCCGGTAGCTCCAGGTTGCGCCGAATGGAATCTGTGCCAGCGTGTGCCAGACCTGCAACTGGAACTCGGTGCCCACCGGTGCCAACTCCAACTGAAACTGATGGCGCTCACCGCGCAGGTACTCCAGCAACTGCCGGCGCGGTTCGGCGACCGCATCCGGGTCGCGCTGCCAGTGCTCGCGGCCCTTGGCGTCGTGGCGGTTCTCGGCGAACAGGATATGGCGTACGCCGACCTCGTCGACAGCGACGGTCAGTGCACCAATGGGGCTGTCGAAGCGGTCGTAGTAGAGGGTGTTCATGCGCTGGCTTCCGTAACAGTCTTGGAATTCTTTCTTTCGGTCGGCACCGCCAGATGCCATAGATGCAACACGGCGTAGGCGCGCCATGGCCGCCAGAGTTGCGAGCGACGCTCGGTCTCGCGTTCGCTCAGGCGTTGGCCTTCGCCCAGTACCTGCTGCAGCACCAGATCACCGGCTGGGAAGGCATCGGGCAGTCCCATTGCCCGCAGTGCCATGTAATGTGCGGTCCACGGGCCGATGCCGGGCAGGGCAGTGGCTTTCTGCACGAAGCTTTCCAGCGTCTGCGCGCGGCTGAAATCCAGACGCTGCTCGGCGCAGGCGCGGGCAATCGCGCGCAGGGTGGCTGCGCGGCTGCGCGGCAGGCCGATGCTTTCCAGTGGCGCGTCGGCCACGGTTGCCGGTGCCGGGAACTGCCGGTCCAGGCCTTCGGGCATGCCGGGCAGGTGCTCACCAAAACGGTCGACCAAGCGCCGCGCCAGCGTGGTCGCCGCGGCGACGCTGACCTGCTGGCCAAGTACGGCGCGCGCTGCGACTTCAAAGCCGTCCCAGCCGCCGGGAATGCGCAGGCCCGGCCGTTCAGTGATGCCCCGCGCCAGCAACGGTTCCTGGCCCAACGCCGCATGGACGGTACGCAGGTCGGCATCCAGGTCGAAGACCCGCCGCACTTTGGCGACGATGGCGGGAATCGCGCGGGGGTCGGTGGTGCCCAGTTGCAGGCGCAGTTCCGGCCGCTTGGGATCGGCGGTGACCCGGATCAGGCTGGCCACGCCATTGGCGAGGACCACGCGCTGGTAGCTGCTCTCGTCGATGCACTCGATGCCCGGCAACGAGCGGCGGCGCAGGAAGGCCAGCATCAACGGGAAGTCCAGCGGCGGCCGGTAGGCCAGTCGCAGCACCGGCTCGCCGCCTGACACTGCGCCATGTTGCTTGCGCAGCGCGCTGGGCGGCATGCCGCAGCCCTCCAGGAAGGCGCTGTTGAAACGGCGCAGGCTGTTGAAACCGGCCGCCAGTGCGACCTGGGTTACCGGCAGCGCGGTTTCGGTCAGTAGCTGCTTGGCCAGCAACAGGCGGCGGGTGGTGTGCAGCTGTGCCGGTGTGGCACCCAGCTTGGCCACGAACAGACGCTGCAACTGACGCGCGCTGACCCCCATCGCGTCGGCCAGGGCGCTGGCCGACTGCTCCTGCAGGATGCCTTCGTTGAGTAAGGCCAATGCCTGATGCAGGGTCTGGTCCTGCAGCAGATTGGCGTCATCCGGCGACAGCTCGGGACGGCAGCGCAGGCAGGGCCGGTAGCCGGCGGCGCTGGCCGCAGCTGCGCTGGGGTAGTAACTGACGTTCTCGGGCTTGGGCGGCGGTGCCGGGCAGACCGGCCGGCAGTAGATGCCGGTGCTGCGCACGGCAGTGAAGAACAGGCCGTCAAAGCGCGCATCGCGGGCCAGACGGGCTTGTTCGCATTGCACATGGGCGGGCATCAGGAGGTTTTGCATGGCCCCAGTCTAGGCGCGGCCGGCGGTCGTTACTGGCCATTTTCGGACATCAATGCGCGCGACGCTGTGTTGATTCATTGGGCGTTGCAGCAGAGAGGGTGTTGCGCACTAGACTGTCCACCTTCCTGGCGCGGTTGCGCCGTAGTACGGACCTGATTGCTCTCCATGTTGCCCAAGTTCTGCTGGTCGCCGTTGTTGTGCATCGGGCTGTTGGCCTGCAATCCGCAGACCGGCGATAAAAAGCCTGTGGTCGACCCCACGGCTGCACTGGCTGCCGATGGCGACCACATGGTGTCGATCAATGCCGCCGATGCGCCGACTCCGCCAGCGCCGGTACTGCCGGCCAAGGACAAGCCCTGGCCCGAGCTGGTGTTGGAGAACGGCAAGGCCTGGGTCAGCTGCGGCACCGACTATGCCGGCGAGAACGGCGATGGCACCGAGCTGGCCGCGTTTGACCGCGCCAGCATGGATGCAGCCTTGGAGCCGTGCAAAGAGCGTGGGCTGCTGCGGGTGCGCTATGCCGGCAAGATCAACCCTTCGTTTGCGGCGATGGTGACGCGGCTGGCAGTCGTGGCCGATGCGATGAAGATCAGCCGGCGCATCCTCGATCTGGATTCCAGTGGCGGCCAGGTGGAAGCGGCGATCGTCGCTGGCGACAGCATTGGCGAGTCCGGCTGGACCATCTGGGTGCGTGAAGGCTCGGTCTGCCACAGCGCCTGTGTATTCGTGCTGGCGGCCGGCGACAACCGGCTGATCTCCGGCAAGGTTGGCATCCACCGGATGATGCGGATCAGCTCCAGCGCCAGTTCACGCGCGGAGTTGAACAAGGAGCTGCATGAGGTCTACGACAACGTGAAGGACTACCTGCAGCGCAACGGCGTGGCGGTGGGCGTGGCCGACCTGATGATGACCGTGCCCAACCGCAGCCTGCGGGTGCTGACCAACGAAGAGCTCAAGCAGTACGGTCTGGACGGTACCAACGCGGTGCAGGATGACCTGGAGCGGATCAAGCAGATGCGCAAATGTGGGGATGACTTCGTACGCCGCAAGGATGCGTTCCTGGTCGCCTTCGATCGCGACTGCAAGACGGCGGGCGCGGGTCTGGAAGCGGTGAACAGCTGCGGTCAGGCATTGAAGGAGCAGTTCGGGTTCCCGGATGAGACCTGCCCGGAGGAAAGTCCGCTGTCGGAAATCGATACCGCCATGCTGGAGCCGATGCCGACCACCATCCCGACCGGCGCTGCGGCGGCGGTGGCCGCGCCGGCTGTAGCTACTGCGCCAGCCGTCGGCGCGCAGGTGGGGGCGCCCGGCACACGGAAATGAACAGGAAGGAGGGTGCGGAACGCCGCAAACCATGATTGGATTGGCGTTCCGTTCAACTGAAAGCGTCATGGAGAGAGCTATGCGATCCAGTTGTTTGTTGATGGTGTTGTCCTTGGTCCTGCCGGCTGCCAGCGCATTTGCGCAGGCGCCCGCCGCCGTTCCGGCTCCCGCGGCGAGTCGAACCCCGGCTCCTGCTCCGGCGCGGGCTGCGACGCCGGCGGCACCCGCAGCGGCTCCTGCCGCTGCTCGACCGGCACCCGCGCTCAATGCAGCGCAGCAGGCGCAGGTGGCAAAGCAGGACGCGGAGATGACCGCTGCCGCCCAGCGTGTGGCGCAGTTGGTGGACAGCCAGCAGGCTAGCTCGGTCTGGGACGGTGCCTCGGCAGTCGCGCGCAAGGCGGTGACCCGTGATGTGTTCGCCAACAACGTCAACGCAGATCGCGCCAAGCTGGGCGCGCTGGTATCGCGTGGCAAACCATCGATCACCCGCGTGCAATACCCGGCCGGTGCCTCGGTGCCGGAAGGCATCTACTTGAACGTGAGCTTCCCTACGCGATTTGCCAACAATGCGCAGCCGGTACGCGAGCTGGTCTCGTTCCGTCTGGATGAGGACAAGGTGTGGCGCGCCTCCGGCTATAGCGTGCGCGCGGCCTCGGCCAACTAAGCGCCATCACATCGCATGCATCGCACACGGGCGCCGCAGGGCGCCCGTTGCGGTTGCGCGCTGACTGCCGGGTAGCTGATCTGGATCAATGAATCCTTACATCAGCCTGCTTACCCTGCCTGCGGTAGGCCTAACGGAGTGGCACATGCGCAAGGTGGATGTGGTGGTGGTGGGAGCTGGCCCGGCCGGCTTGAGTCTGGCCCGCAGTCTTGCGGGTAGTGGCCTGTCGTTGGCGCTGGTCGAGCAGCAACCGCTGGCGGCGCTTGCCGAGCCGGCTTTCGACGGTCGCGAGATCGCGCTGACCCACGCCTCGCGGCAGATCATGCGCAGCATGGGCCTGTGGCAGCGCATCGATCCGGCCGAGATCTCGCCGTTGCGCAGTGCAAAAGTAATGAATGGCAGCTCGCCGTTTGCGCTGGGTTTCGCCGCGCAGGGCGAGGGCGTCGATGAGCTCGGCTGGCTGATTCCCAACCACCTGATCCGGCGCGCCGCCTGGGAGGCGGTGCAGGGCCAGGCCGGGCTGGAGCTGCTGGATGGCCGTTCGGTCACTGCAATCGATGCCGGCGAGGCGTACAGCACGGTTAGCTTGAGTGACGGCAGTCAGCTCGGCGCGCGGCTGGTGGTCGCCGCCGACAGCCGCTTCTCGGCGACCCGGCGGATGATGGGGATCGGCGCGCAGATGCGTGACTTCGGCAAGTCCATGCTGGTTTGCAGGATGCAGTGCGAGCGGCCGCATGAGCACGCCGCCTGGGAGTGGTTCGGCTACGAGCGCACGCTGGCGATGCTGCCGTTGCCGGGCAATCAGGCCTCGGCCGTGATCACCATGCCGCCGCAGCAGTTGCAGCAGTTGTTGGCGCTGGATGAGGCTGACTTCGGCCGCATTGTCAGCGGTTTCTTCGAACATCGACTGGGCGCGATGACCCCGGTGGGGACGCGTCATGCCTATCCCTTGGTGGGGGTGTATGCGCACCGCTTTGTCGGCAAGCGTTATGCCTTGATCGGCGATGCCGCGGTCGGCATGCATCCGGTTACCGCGCACGGCTTCAATTTTGGCCTGCACAGCCAGCAACGGCTGGCGCGGTTGCTGCTGGATGCGGTTCGCGGTGGCGGCGATATCGGCGCGGACGGCCTGCTGGCCAGTTACCAGCGCGGCCATCGGCTGGCGACACGGCCGCTATACGAAGCCACCAATGCCATTGCCGGGCTCTATAACGACAGCCGGTTGCCGGCGCGTTTGCTGCGCGGCGCGGCATTGCGGGCCGCGCAGGGTGTGGTTCCGTTCAGGAAGTTGATCGCCGGGCATCTGACCCAGGCTCGTGCGTAGCGGCGGGGCTCGCGGGTTTGTAGGAGCGGCGTAAGCCGCGAAGCCGGTGTAGGTGGCAGGCGAGGGTGCGATGCCGGACAGGGCGTGAGCTTCGCGGCTTACGCCGCTCCTACAAACGCTGCGGGGCTGACGGGTGCGGGGAAAGCTTCTGCCGAGCATGGCTCGGCACTACATCACTCGTCTTCGTCTTCGTCGTCTTCTTCGGCACGATTCGGGTCCGGGTCGGCGAGCACGTTGATGCTGACATCGCCCAGCACAACCTGCTGGCCGCCGCGGATCTTGCAGGCTTTACGCAGCTCCACCACGCCATCCACGGTGACCTGGCCGTCGGCAATGATCATTTTTGCCTCGCCGCCGCTGGTGACCAGATCGGCCAGTTTCAGCAGCTGCTTCAGTTCCACGTAATCGCGGTCAAGTTCAAATTCTATGGTCTGCATGGTGTTCACGGATAAAAACGAGTGCTATTGTGCGTCATCGGCGACCCGTGCGGGTGCTCCAACAGGGGCCAAGCGGCGGCCGGTTGTGTTCGTAAGCTGAACGCAAATCAAGCCATGCGCGACAGCAGAGCTGTTTAGAGCGCACAATATGCGTCTTTTCGCCCGCCCGTTCGCGGCGGTGCCCCCGGAGTTACCATGTCCCAAGATACCCCCGCGCCGCTGCTGTTTGCAGATCTCGGCCTATCCGAGCCTGTGATGAAGGCAGTGGCCGAAGTCGGCTACGAGACCCCGTCACCGATCCAGGCTGCCACCATTCCGGCCATGCTGGAAGGCCGCGACGTGCTCGGCCAGGCGCAGACCGGCACCGGCAAGACCGGTGCCTTCGCGCTGCCAGTGCTGTCCAACATCAATCTTTCCGCCACCAAGCCGCAGGTGCTGGTGCTGGCCCCGACCCGCGAGCTGGCCATCCAGGTCGCCGAGGCGTTCCAGACCTATTCGGCGTCGATGCCGGGCTTCCGCGTGCTGCCGGTGTACGGCGGCCAGCCGTATGCACAGCAGTTGCAGGCGCTGCGCCGTGGCGTGCACGTCGTGGTCGGCACCCCGGGCCGGGTGATCGATCACCTTGATCGCGGCACCCTGGATCTGTCCGAGCTGAAGACGCTGGTGCTCGACGAAGCCGACGAAATGCTGCGCATGGGCTTCATCGACGACGTCGAAGCCGTGCTCAAGAAGCTGCCGGAAAGCCGTCAGGTCGCGCTGTTCTCGGCCACCATGCCGCAGCAGATCCGCCGCATCGCGCAGACCTATCTGCGTGAGCCGGTGGAAGTGACCATCCAGTCCAAGACCACCACCTCGGCCAATATCCGCCAGCGTTACTGGTGGGTGGCTGGCATGCACAAGCTGGACGCGCTGACCCGCATCCTGGAAGTGGAAACCTTCGACGCGATGATCATCTTCGCGCGTACCAAGGCCGGCACCGAGGAGCTTGCCAGCAAGCTGCAGGCGCGTGGCCTGGCCGCTGCCGCCATCAACGGCGACATGCAGCAGGCCCAGCGTGAGCGCACCATCGCCATGCTGAAGGAAGGCAAGCTCGACATCCTGGTTGCCACCGACGTGGCCGCCCGTGGTCTGGACGTGGAACGCATCAGCCACGTGCTGAACTACGACATCCCGTACGACACCGAAAGCTACGTGCACCGTATCGGCCGTACCGGCCGTGCCGGCCGCAGCGGTGAGGCGATCCTGTTCGTCACCCCGCGCGAGAAGGGCATGCTGCGCCAGATCGAGCGCGCTACCCGCCAGCCGATCGAAGAAATGCAGCTGCCGAGCGTGGATGCGGTCAACGACCACCGCGTGACCAAGTTCATGGACCGCATCAGCCAGACCCTGGCTGCTGGTGACATGGATTTCTACCGCGACCTGCTGCAGCGTTACGAAGGCGAGCACAACGTGCCGGCCATCGATATCGCCGCCGCGCTGGCCAAGCTGCTGCAGGGTGATTCGCCGTTCCTGCTGAGCCCGCCGGTGCGTGAACGCCGCGAGCCGTCGTTCGAGCGCAATGACCGCAACGAGCGTCCGGCCCGTGACGGCGGCTTCCATCGCCGTGACGAGCGCGGTGACCGTGGCGATCGCCCGGCCCGTTTCGAGCCGCGTTTCGAGCGTGCACCGCGTCATGACGACGGCGAGCGTGCACCGCGTCCGCCGCGTGGCGAAGGTGATTTCGAGTCGCGTCCGCGTCGCGAAATGCCGCCGCGCAGCGCGCCGGAATTCGGCATGGAGACCTACCGCATTGAAGTCGGTCACACCCATGGTGTGAAGCCGGCCAATATCGTCGGTGCCATCGCCAACGAAGCGGGTCTTGAGAGCCGTTTCATTGGTCGCATCGATATCCATGACGGCCACTCAGTGCTGGATCTGCCGGCAGACATGCCGACCGACGTGCTGCAGCACCTGAAGAAGGTGTGGGTGTCGGGCCAGCAATTGCAGATGCGCAAGGTTGAGGCAGGCGAAGAGCAGGGTGGCGCAGCGACGCCGTTCAAGCCGCGCTTCGACAAGGGCGACGGCAAGCCGGGCGGTCCGCGTCCGGGTGGCCCGCGCGGCCCGCGTCCGGGCGGCCCGGGTGGTCCTGGTGGTTCGCGTCCGGGTGGCTTCAAGCCGCGCGGCCCGCGCAACTACTGATCCAGCCAGTCCAATGTGTGACCAGACAACCCCGGCAATGCCGGGGTTGTCTGTTTTGACCGTTTGTCGGCCTGCCAGGACAGAGCGGGGCGACAAGTGCAGGCCGCGATCGCCTTCACGTACTGCTGGCGTCGGGTTATTGCGATAATGCCGCCCGTCCGCGTCGGGGAACGCGAGAGGGAAGCTCATGGCAGTAGGGGGAGGGGCAGGTGCTGGCAGGGTAAGGCGTGGCTGGGCCGTGCTTCTGTTGCTGTCGGCGTTTTTCACGTTGTGGCCGTTGCTGGGCGCTACCCAGCCGCTGCAGGTGGACCGTGACTTCCTGATTACCGGCGCCGCAACCGCTGAACAGGCGCCCTTGCGTGCCTGCAGCGCCGAAGCCTTGGCGCGAATGCGCCCGGCGATTGAAATTCCGGCTCCCGAAGGCGGTTGGTCAGGCGCACCGCAGGGCGTGGGCGTGTTCAACGTCTTTGCCGGTGAAGTGATGATTGTGCACGGTGAGCGACAGGTCTGCGGTGACATGCAGGACGCCCGCACTCGCGACTCGCGTTTCCGCGCGGGCGTAGGTCTGGTCGTGGTGCCCAAACAGGGCACGGTCGAGCCGATCCGGGTGGCCTGGGAGTCGCCACTGAAGCCACGCTGGATTCCCACCGTGCACCTCGGTGCGCCCAGCCCGTTGCAGCAGCAGGACACCCTGCGACTGGTGGTGCGTACCGCATGCGTGGCGATTGCACTGGCCTTGGCGTTGTCTGCATTGATGGGTTTTGCCACCACCCGTGGGCGTGATTTCCTGATCTATACCTTGGTCTGCGCGCTGTTGGTGGTGTGGCAGGCAGTGTTGAGCGGGCTCAGCGGCTATCCCGAGCCGTGGCTGCCGGTGGGCGGGCATGCGCCGGTGTGGATGGTGTCGGTATCCGCACTCAGCTATGCAGTGATGGGCTGGGTGCTTTGGCGCATGTGCGGTGGCCGCTGGGTGATGCGTGGCTCGCGGCGCTGGATGCAGGTGCTGATGATCGTGTTGGCACTGGTCGCGCTGGCTGCGCCGTTGATGCCATGGCCGCTGCTGGCGTGGATGGGAGGCACGCTGGATGACCTGTTCACGCTGATCTGCCTGGCCTCGGTAGGCATTGCCATCGTCGCTTTGCGGCGCGGCTATTTCCAGGCGTTGGATGGCTTGGTGGCAGTGATTCCATTGCTGGTGATGGCGCTGGCGGACCTGCTGGACAACCGCCTGCTGGTGGAATTCCGGGTCGAGGCGATCCAGGTATCGGTAACCTGGTTCCTGATGATGGCTGCGTACTCGCTCAACCGCAGTCTCAGTCAGTTACGTCAGCAGCGCGACGAGATGCGTGAGCTTGCTGATACCGACACTTTGACCGGCCTGCCCAATCGACGCGCCGGCCTGCGCCAGCTGGAGCACTACCTGCGCGAGGCCAAGGCCGCCGGGCAGCCGCTGTCGATCGGTTTTCTGGATATCGACCTGTTCAAGCAGATCAACGACCGTTATGGCCACGATGGCGGCGATGAGGTGCTGGTATCGGTGGCTGGAACACTGCTGAGCGGCGTACGCAGCCGCAGTGACGTGATCCGCATGGGTGGTGAAGAGTTCCTGATCCTGCTGCCCGGGATCCGCGCTGATGCGGCGCGGCCGCGGCTTGAGCAGCTGCGTGAGAAGGTCACCGTACAGGCGCGGGGGCTCAAGCACGATGGCCTGGTGGTCACCGCCAGCATTGGTCTGGCCGAGCTGCAGTACCGCGACAATGACGTGGCCGGGCTGCTGCGGCGGGCCGACAATGCCATGTACCAGGCCAAGCGTAGCGGCCGCGACCAGGTGGTGGATGCGCGCGATATTCAGGAAGTGCCCTGAACAAGCGATTCGGCCGTGCTGTTCCGGCCGCGGGCGATGGCGGATAATTCGCTTATGACAATTCGAATCAACAAGCACATTGCCGAAACCGGCTTCTGTTCGCGCCGTGAGGCCGACCGCCTGCTCTCCGCCCGTCGCGTCACCGTCAACGGCATCGTCGCCGGTACCGGTGCGGTGGTGGGCGAGGGCGACGATGTAAAAGTCGACGGCCAGCCGCTGCGTGCGCGTACGGTGCAGAAGAGCACCGGCCGCCGCCATGTCTATATCGTGCTGAACAAGCCGGTGGGCATCACCTGCACCACCGAGAGTGCGGTCAGCGACAACATCATCGAGTTCATTGGCCACGAGCAGCGCATCTTTCCGATCGGCCGCTTGGACAAGGATTCCGAAGGACTGATCCTGCTGACCAGCAATGGCGACATCGTCAACCAGATCCTGCGTGCCGAAAACGGCCACCAGAAGGAGTATCTGGTGGCGGTCAACAAGCCGGTCACCGATGAATTCCTGCGTGGCATGGCCCGTGGCGTACGCATCCGCAACGAGACCACGCTGCCGTGCCGCACCAGCCGCCTGGGCAAGTATGGCTTCCGCATCATTTTGGAGCAGGGCTTGAATCGGCAGATCCGCCTGATGGCGTCCGAGTTCGGCTACCGCGTCAACACGCTACGGCGCGTACGCATCGACAACGTCAAGATCGGTGCGTTGAAGCCGGGCCAATGGCGCAACCTGAGCGAGCAGGAACTGCACGGTCTGCTGCCGCAACAGCAGCAGTGGTGAAATGTGACGTGCTCACCGCGCCTTGCGCGCGGTGCAGCTAGACTCTGCAGCGCTCTCCATCCTGCCGCTTTGGACTCGTGCATGATCAAGCCCGCCCTGCCTGCCAATGAAACCGAACGTATTGCCGCGCTGCAGCGCTACCGCGTGCTGGATACCGCACGCGAGCAGGAGTTCGATGATCTGGTGACCATCGCCCGCACCATCTGCGGCACGCCGATGGGGGCGGTGACCTTGATTGATCGCGACCGCCAATGGTTCAAATCGCTGCAGGGGCTGGATGGCGAGCAGACCCCGCGCGACGAGGCGTTCTGCGCCCACACCATCCTCAAGCCGCAGGAGCTGACGGTGGTAGCCGACGCCCGCCAGGATCAGCGTTTCAGTGGCAACCCGTCGGTGTTGGGCGACCCGCACATCCGCTTCTATGCCGGTGCGCCGCTGCTCAGCAGCGACGGCTATGCGCTGGGTTCGCTGTGCGTGTTCGACTCGGTGCCGGCGCAGTTGGGTACGCCGCAGGCCGAAGCGCTGCGCGCGCTGTCGCGGCAGGTCAGCCGGATGATGGAGATGCGCCTGCTGCGGATTGAAATCGACCATCACCAGGCTGAGCACGATTGGTACGAGGCGCATCTGCTCGAGTACTACCAGCAATTGGAGCAGCTCAATCTTGAGCTGTCCGAACAGACCCGTACCGATCCGCTGACCGGCTTGCCCAATCGTCGCGCCCTGTCTGCCGCGCTTTCGGAAGCGATCGGGCGTGCTGGTGAGGTGCCGCCAGCAGTGGCCATCGTCGATATCGACCACTTCAAGCTGGTCAATGACATCCATGGCCACAACGAAGGTGATCGGGTTCTTACCGAGCTGTCCAGCGTGCTGAAGTCGCAGTTCGCGGGTCGCGGCATGGCTGCGCGCTATGGCGGCGAGGAGTTCGTGATCCTGATGCCGGACACGCCGCTGCAACAGGCCGAGCTGCAATGCGAATACCTGCGCGAATCGGTGGGACTGCTGCCGATCGGCCTGCCGATTTCGGTCAGCATCGGTTTGGCCGTGCATCGCGCCGGCGAAGCCCCGGGCGAAACCCTGCGGCGTGCCGACGCCGCGCTCTATCAGGCCAAGGCCGAGGGGCGCGACCGCGTGGTGGTAGCAAGCTGAGTCGGGCTATACCAACAACAGCCGATCAGGCCGAACCGGCGCTTGCCGCCGCCGGCCGCAGGCGGTTGAGCAGTGGATGCAGGAACACACCACCGAGAATGATCGCCACGCCCAGATAGAACTGCGGCGTCAGCTCATGCTGCTCGCCGAGGAACAGCATCGCCAGCACGATCGCGTAGACCGGTTCCAGATTGGTTACCAACTGCGTGGTGTAGGCGCTCAAATGCCTTAGTGCGACCAGTGCCAAGGCAAACGGCAGCAGCGTGCACAGGCCGGACAGGGCAAGCAGCAACAAGCCATCGTGCAGGTTGGGCAGCACCCACAGATCGCTGGCCAAGGCGGGCAGCAGGAACGGCAGTACCGGAGCCAACAGGGTCAGGGTCAAGGTGCCCGCGCCCAATTCCACAGCAGTGACGGTCAGCGGATCGGCATGGCCGACCATGCGCTTGTTGAGCGAGCCGAACAGGGCAACCAGCAACGCGGATGCAGCACCTACCGCCACGCCCAGGCGCATGCCATCAGGCACGCCGCCAACCACCAGCGCGACACCTGGCAGCACCACCACGCCCAGCGCCAACTCGCGCATCTGGAACGGACGCCGCGCGATCCACGGTTCGATGATGGCGGTGAACACCGGCGCCAGTGCGATGCAGGTCGCGGCAACCGAGGCATTGGCCAGCTTCACCGCGCCATAGAACGTTAGCCAGTGCAGCGCCACCAGTGCACCTATACCGGCATAGCCCAGCACCAGCCGCAGGTTCAAGCCCGACAGGCCGCGCCACACCCGTGGCAGCAGTGCCAGCATCGCCACCACCAGCAACATGCGCCACCACACCAGCGGCAGCGCGGGCAGAGTGATCAATTTGCCAAGAATGGCGGTGATGCCCCATAGCAGAACACAGAAATGGATCTGCAACAGGGCTTTGCGGGTATCGTCGGTAGGCATCGGCCTATTGTCGCCGATGCGGATCGGCGGCGCCGTGCTGCCGGCTTCAGTTTGTATCGACCAAGCGCTGCAGTTCGCGCGCTGCCGATGGGTTGCGGTGCTTGGCGGCGCTGATGAAGTAGAGGAAGACCTCGCGCGGTGCGGCGGCCGCAACCGGCGCGGCCAGATGTGGCAGTTCGGCCACATCTTCGCCCTTGCGCCAGCGACGGACCCGTTCGGCCCATTGTCCAAGCTCACTGGCGGGGTAGCCGGTAGCGTGCTCGTCGCGGCTGCCCATCAGGCGTGCGTAGACGAAGTCGCCGGAGAGGTCGGCGGCGTTGGGATAGGCCGTCGAGTCGGTATAGACCAGAGCGATACCGTGCTGGCGGATCAGCGCCACCAAATCTGCGTCGAAGCAGCCTGGATCACGTACTTCCAGTGCATGGCGCTGGCGGCGGCCGTTGACCTGCTGCGGCAGCAATTGCAGGAAGGCGGCAAGATCGTCGCGGTCCAAGCTGCGCCCGGCTTCGAACTGCCACAGCAGCGGCCCGAGGCGATCACCGAGATGGCTGATGCCGTCGATGAAGTCTTCGATCTGCCCGCCGGTAGCTGCAAGTTTGCGTGCAGTGACAATGCGCTTGGGCGCCTTGGCCGAGAACACGAAGCCCTCCGGCGTGGCATCGCGCCAAGCGGCGTAGATGTGTGGCTTCTGTGCGCCGTAGTAGGTGCCGTTGATCTCGATGCTGGTCAACTGCTGGCTGGCGAATTCCAGCTCACGCCGCTGCACCAGCCCGACTGGATAAAAGGTGCCGCCGCGCCACGGCACATAGGTCCAGCCACCAATACCGATGTGCACACCGGGTGTATGCGGCGCGCTCGCAAACAGATCGTTCAAAGCCAAACCCCGATGTTTTGTGGGAGCGGCGTAAGCCGCGAAGCCGACAATGTAACCGCACAAGGTAGTGCCGAGCCATGCTCGGCAAGAGGGCGGTGTAGTTGGGGCGCCCCCCCCCCCCCCGCCACCGACCCCCCCCCACCCCCCCCCACACCCCACCCACCCACCCCCCCACACGCGGCGGCGGGGCCGCGGCCCCTACGCGCTGGGGGCCCACGGGTCATAGCTGCCAAACCACCACAGATGGCCCTCCGGATCGCGGCAGGCATAGCCGCGGCCGCCGTAAGCCTGGTCGGCGATATCCATGATGATCTCCGCGCCAGCGGCCTTGGCCTGCGCGTAATGCGCGTCGGCATCGCTGACGATGACGCAGGCGCTCTGCGTCTCCATGCCGCCCACTTCATCGGGCTGGATCATATTGCTGCCCCATTCGCCTGGCTGCACCGAGCCGAGCATGATCATGCCGTTGCCGAACACCAGCTGTGCGTGATGAACCACGTTACCGTCCTGGTACACGGCGTGACGCTGGAAGCCAAAGGCCGTGCACAACCACTCGATGGCGGCCGGTGCATCGCGGTAGCGCAGGCAGGGGATGATGGTAGCGGTGGTGCGGGCGGCGAGGTCCATGGTGGCTTGTGGGCAGCTGCGGAAAGGCGAGGGTGGGCGCGCTCGCGTTACCATCGCGAGAAGGCCGGCGCCGAGCTGGCATCGATCCACACAGGAGCGCACTTTGAATAGTTGGTTGGGTGGCGGGCTGGTGCTCGCGATGGGCGTGGTGGCACCGATGGCCTCCGCACAGGAGGCAGTGCCGACGGAACTGCAGCAGCTGGACGCCACGGTGGAGCGCGTACGCCAGCTGTTCGATGTGCCAGGCGTGGCCGTGGCCGTGGTCAAGGACGGCAAGGTGATTCTGGAACGTGGCTGGGGCCTGCGCGAGCTGGGCAAGCCCGAGCCGGTGCAGGCCGATACCTTGTTCGCCATCGCCTCCAACACCAAGGCCTTCACCGCCACCTCGCTGAACCTGCTGGCCGAGGACGGCAAGCTGAAGATGGACGACCGCGTAGTCGATCACCTGCCGTCGTTCCGCATGTCCGATCCCTATGTCACCGGCGAAATGCGCATCCGTGACCTGCTTTCGCACCGTAGCGGCTTGAGTCTGGGCGCTGGCGACCTGCTGTTCTGGCCGACCACCCGTTACAGCAATGCCGAGGTGGTGGCGCGGCTGGCGCAGGTGCCGCTGAAGAACGGCTTCCGTGACCGCTATGCCTACGACAACATCCTGTATGCGGTTGCCCAGCAGGTGATCGAGAAGGTGTCCGGGCAGTCGTTCGCCGACTTCCTGCAGCAGCGTATCTTCAACAAAGTTGGCATGAGCGAGACCCGCTACAACGCCGACCACCTGCAGCCCGGTGACAAGGCCGCCGTTGGCCATGCCAAGTTCGACTTCAAGGACCTGCGCCCGGTGCCGCCGCTGACCTGGTCCAACAACGCTGGTGCCGGTGGCATCTATTCCAGCGTGCATGACCTGGCCAAGTGGATGAACGTGCAGCTGGCCGAAGGCAAGCTCGCCGATGGCACGCCGCTGTTCACCGAGAAGACCCAGCAGCAGATGTGGCAGATGCAGATCCCGCAGGTGGTGCCCAAGCCATCGGTGCCGGAGTTGGCGCCGGCACGGCCGAACTTCGCCGGTTACGGCGAGGGCTGGAGCCTGAGTGACTACCGCGGCCAGAAACTGGTCTGGCATACAGGCGGCTGGCCGGGCCAGGTGTCGCGTCTGACCTTGGTGCCGGAGCAGAACCTCGGCGTGGTGGTGCTGACCAATCAGGAATCCGGTGCCGCCTTCAATGCGATCACCATGAGTGTGCTCGATGCCATGCTCGGCGCGCAGGGCAATGACTGGGTGGCTGCGTATGCCGCCGGTGTCGCCAAGGCGCAGGGCAACGCCGACGAGGGCTGGGACAAGCATGTGGCTGCACGTGATGCCAAGAGCAAGTCTTCATTGCCGCTGTCCGGCTATGCGGGCGCCTATCGCGATGCATGGTACGGCGATGTGTTCGTCGAGCAGCAGGGCAGCAAGCTACGCCTGCGCTTCGGTGCGACGGCGGATCTGGTCGGCACCATGGAGCACTGGCAGCACGACACCTTCATCGTGCGTTGGGACAACCGCTCGCTCAACGCTGATGCCTTCGTCAACTTCAGCCTGGATCCGGATGGCAAGGTGCGTGAGGTAAGGATGCAGGCAGTGTCGTCATTGACCGATTTCAGCTTCGACTTCCAGGATCTGCTGCTGAAGCCAAAGGCGGAGTGACGCATTTGTAGGAGCGGCGTAAGCCGCGAAGCAGATGAATTGTCAGATCGCTGCTGATCAGGGGTGTGGAAGCGGTATCGGCTTCGCGGCTGACGCCGCTCCCACAACCAGACAGTTCCTCATCGTCTAGACAGACACAACACAGGCCGCGATGGGACAATCGCGGCCTGTTCTGGTTTTACAGGCCGTGGCGATGCTGCGCTGGTTCGAATCCCTGATTCCCGTCTTCCCGCCGGTGGATACCCGCACGCCGCCGCGTGGCGTGGTGCGCTTCTACCTGCATTACCTGCGCCCGGTCTGGCCGGTGCTGCTGGCCACGCTGATCGCCGGCCTGCTGCTGGCGCTGGTTGAAGTGGCAATGTTCGATTTCCTCGGCCGCATCGTCGACATGCTTGCCGAGGGTTCTGGCAATGGCTTCTTCCAGCGCCACGCCAGTGAACTGCTGTGGATGGCCGGTATCACCCTGCTGGCGCGGCCGCTGCTGGTCGCGCTGCACAATCTGCTGGTCAACCAGTCCATCGTTCCGGGCTTGAGCAACCGTTCGCGTTGGCTGATGCACAACCATGTGGTGCGGCAGAGCCTGAGTTTCTTCCAGAATGATTTTGCTGGCAGCGTCGCCAACCGGGTGATGCAGACCGGCACCTCGCTGCGCGAATCCGCTGTGCAGATGGTGGATTCGCTGTGGTACATCGTGGTCTATACCGGCACCGCGCTCTACCTGTTCGCACAGGCGGATTGGCGTTTGATGCTGCCACTGGCGATCTGGCTGGTGGCCTATATCGGCATCGGCGTGTACTTCGTGCCGCGGATGAAGCACCGCGCCTGGATCGCATCCGATGCACGTTCGCGGGCGATGGGCCGCATCGTCGACGGCTATACCAATATCGCCACGCTCAAGCTGTTCGCGCACAGCGGCCATGAGCAGCGCTATGTCGCCGAGGCCATCCAGGAGCTTGCAGAAAAGCACCGCGCGCAGACACGGATCACCACCGGCCTGGAGATGGTGATCGCAGTCCTCAATGGCTTCCTGATCGTCGGTACCTGTGCGCTGGCCTTGTGGCTGTGGCAGGACAGCCTGATCAGCGTCGGCGCGATCACCTTGGCGACCGGTTTGGTGATCCGCATCCACAATATGTCCGGCTGGATCATGTGGACCATCAACGGCATCTTCGAGGATATCGGCACGGTGCAGGACGGCATGGAAACCATCGCCCAGCCCTTGACCGTACAGGATGCGGCCGATGCCAAGCCACTGCTTGTCACTGCCGGCGCGGTGGATTTCCAGAACGTGCACTTCCATTACGGCAAGCGCGGCGGGGTGATGGCTGGTTTGAACCTGGCGGTAAAGCCGGGGGAGAAGATCGGTCTGGTCGGGCCCTCGGGCGCCGGCAAGTCCACCCTGGTCAACGTGCTGCTGCGGCTGTATGACCTGGAGAGCGGCAGGATCTTGGTTGATGGGCAGGACATCGCCCACGTCACCCAGGACAGCCTGCGCGCGAATATCGGCGTGGTTACCCAGGACACCTCGCTGCTGCATCGCTCGATCCGCGACAACCTGCTGTACGGCCGTCCGGATGCCAGTGAGGAGCAGTTGCGCGCCGCCGTGGCCAAGGCCCGTGCCGAAGGCTTCATCGATTCATTGGTGGACGGGCAGGGCCGGCAGGGCTATGACGCCCATGTTGGCGAGCGCGGAGTGAAGCTGTCCGGTGGACAGCGCCAGCGTATCGCCATCGCCCGCGTATTGCTGAAGGACGCGCCGATCCTGATCCTCGACGAGGCGACTTCGGCGTTGGATTCGGAAGTGGAAGCGGCGATCCAGGACAGTCTGGACGAGCTGATGGGCGACAAGACCGTCATTGCCATTGCCCATCGCCTGTCGACCATCGCACGCATGGATCGATTGGTGGTGATGGACCAGGGCCGGATCGTTGAGACCGGCACGCATGCCGAGCTGGTTGCAGCGGGCGGGCTGTATGCGCGGTTGTGGGCGCGGCAGACCGGTGGGTTTGTTGCAGCCGAAGGCTGAATTGGTGTGTGGTAGTGCCGAGCCATACTCGACAGAGGCCTTCCCGGTAATGCCCCTGCCGAGCATGGCTCGGCACTACAGGGCTAAATGCTAGCGCTGATACGCGCCAGCAGCAGACCGGCTACCAATGCCGCGATGGCGACAACTACCATCAACGCAAACAACCAGCCGCGGCGGCGCTGGCGCTGGGTCGCGCTGATCGCGGCGTTGAACATGGCTACACGCTGCTGTTCGCTGGCGGCGATGATGGCTTTGGCCTTGGCCGAGCCCTCATCGGCAGCAAGCCGCCCGGCCTTGATGTCGTCGGCGATCACTTCCAGTTGCTGCATCACTTCAAATTGCAGCTTCTGCAGTTCCAGCGTGGCGTTGTTGTGATTGGACAAGCAGGGATTCTCTCAACTGGGATCAGACAGACGGGGACTGTAGTGCCTGCCTGATCACCCGTGACAGGATCGCCGGGTCATCAGCGGCCAGATATTGGCCTAGCCGCAACAGGCCGATACCGAAGCCGCACATCAGCACGCCCGGTAACACTGCAGGCAGCAGCATCAGGTCGAACCTGCCCAACTGCGTGGCTGTCACCAGGCTCCACAATACGCAGAAGCCCAGCCAGAAGGATACAAAGAGAAAGACCAGTGCTGGCAGGGCAAACCTGCCCCGCAGTTCGCAGCCCTGCGCGGTGGCGTGCCACTCGCCGCGGAAATGCGGTTTGAACGAATTTCGCATCACGACCCGGTGATACAGATGCACATTCTGCTCGCCTACCGATCCGGCGACGCTGCCGGTGGCGGTCAGGTTGCCACGCGCGGTGGCAGCGCGCAGAGCCTGTACCGCCTGCTGGCGCGGCAGAGGGCTGGAGAACACAATATGCGTACGCGGAAACAACCAGGTCCAGAAAGACATGCGGTCCATCACTGTCGGGCAGGACAAGATAGCTGCAGACGTCAGGATTGCCTATTGCAGGCTGCTGCCCCGGTTGCGCAAGGCTTTCTTGATCAGCATGGTGATCTTCTTCTCGACGTCGGGCGTGAACTCGGTCAGCGCAAAGGCGGTGGCCCACATGGCGCCGTCATCCAGTGCCGCGGTGTCGTTGAAGCCCAACGTTGAGTAGCGCGAGCCGAACTTGCTTGCCCCTTGGAAGAACACAACCACTTTGCCATCACGTGCGTAGGCTGGCATGCCGTACCAGGTCTTGGGGCTGAGCGAGGGGGCGTCGGCGCTGACGATGGCATGCAGGCGCTGGGCCATCTGCTGTTCCGCGGCTGGCATCTCGGCGATCTTGGCCAGCAGTTCGGCTTCGCCATCGGCTTTCAGCTTGCCGGCCTTGGCTTCGGCCTTCAGCTCGCGCGCGCGTTCTTTCATCGCGGCCTGTTCTTCGGCGGTAAACCCGCTGGATTTGGAAGCGGCCATCGAAACTCCTGCAAAGGATGGGTGGGCAGGGCTTTTTAACCCAAGCGACGGGCGCAAATGTAAAGTGCGGGTGCAGATGGGCAGTCCGCCATGAGGCAGGCGGTATCGGCAGGCGAAGCGACTGCTTGCCAGTTGCTGGCAGCTCAGTCGGCTTGGCCGAGCTCGCGCTCAATGCGCCGGTCGGGGATCAGCCAGAGCAGGGCAGCGGCGGCGTATAGCAGCTGTGCAAGATGGGCGTTGACGAAGCTCAGGGCGACGCCGCTGATGTAGAGCAGCGGCGACAACTTGCCCTTCCAGTCACTGCCCAGCGCATGCCGCAGGCGCGAGTTTTCGCCGTCGGCAGCGACGATGCGTCGCTGCAGGATCCAGTAAGCGATGGCGGCGGCCAGCAGGATGCAGCCGTAGAGTGCGGTGGGCAGTGGCTGGTTGTTGAAGTCGTCCATCCAATGGGTGGCGAACGGCAGCAGCGACAGCCAGAACAGCAGGTGCAGGTTGGCCCACAACACACTGCCGGTGACCTTCTGGCAGGCCTGCAGCAGGTGATGGTGGTTGTTCCAGTAGATGCCGATGTAGACGAAGCTCAGCAGGTAACTGAGCAGGGTAGTCAGCAGCGGCCGTAGTGCGTCAAGCGAGGCGCCCTCCGGTGGTCGCATCTCCAACACCATGATGGTGATGATGATGGCCAGTACACCGTCACTGAAGGCTTCAAGTCGACCCTTGCCCATCGTCAGCTCCTGGCGGGATTCCGCCTTCAATTTGGCGGAAACCTAACATGCCGGAGCGTCGTGGCGGTGTGTTGGAGCGCGCGAAGTGGAGGGGACGCTAGGTGGCCGCCTCAGTGCGCCACCTGCAACACGATCTTGCCGATATGCTCGCCGCGTTCCATCCATGCATGTGCCTGCGCAGCATCGGCCAGGGGGAAGACCTTGTCGATCAAGGGTGGGCGGATCTTGCCTGACTCGATCAATGGCCACACCTGCTGCTGAAGCTGCTGGGCGATAGCGGCTTTCTCGGCGACGCTGCGCGGGCGCAGTGTCGAGCCGGTAATCGAGGCGCGTTTCTGCATCAGGGTGCGCAGCGGAAGTGTCACTTCCGAACCCTGCTGTATGCCGATCTGGACGATGCGCCCCTTTATGTTCAACAACTCCAGGTTCCTCGCAAAGTACTCGCCACCGATAATGTCCAGCACCACATCCACGCCGCCAATGTGCTGGATGTCACGGACCTCGCTGACGAAGTCCTGGGTGTTGTAGTTGATCGCATGGTCGGCGCCTAGACGCAGGCAGGCGCGGCACTTCTCATCGCTGCCTGCGGTGACGATGACGCGTGCGCCAAAGGCGTGCGTGAGTGCAATGGCGGTGGTGCCTATGCCACTGCTGCCGCCATGGATGAGGATGCTTTCGTCCGCTGCCAAGTTGCCAGGCATGAACAGGTTGGACCAGACGGTGAAGAAGGTTTCCGGTAGTGCGCAGGCTTCCAGCATGGACAGGCGCGCAGGAATGGGCAGGCATTGCAGCGCCGGTGCGGTCACATACTCGGCGTAGCCACCGCCAGTCAGCAGCGCACAGACGCGCTCGCCCACGCGCGGCGACTGCACATCGGCAGCGGTGTCGACCACGGTTCCTGCAACCTCCAATCCCAGAATATCGGAGGCACCTGCGGGTTGTGGATACAGGCCGCGTCGCTGCAACAGATCGGGGCGATTGATGCCGGCGGCGGCCACGCGTATCAGGACTTCACCGCTACGCGGTTCTGGCGTGGTGCCGGTTGCAAGCTGCAGCGTGCTGGCATCGCCTGCAGCCGAAACCTGGATCTGTTGCATCTTCTTTGGGATGGTCATTTTTAGAGATTTGGCGCGGCCGCTGCGTATTGGAACGCATCGACAATAGCTCTCAGCGTCAGCTACAAGCGCACATCCACATATGATTTTTCTGCCATGCATTGTTATGTACGGTGCAGCTGGCAGCTGGCAGCTGGCAGCTGGCAGCTGAGCTGCTGAATGCTAGGCGTCCGTTCTTGGGATCGGCATATGCCGGCAAACAGATACATCACTGGACTGCACAGGTACGCTTGGCTCAAGCAATGCCAGCTTCGCGGCTTACACCGCTCCTACAAACGCAAGCGCTGCGCGCGGGTGGCGTGTGATGCAAGGGGCGCAAAAAAAGCCCGGGCATTGCCCGGGCTTTTCAGTAGACAAACCAACCGGTCTTACTCGATCGGCTGTTCCAGCATCAGCTGGCGTGCGAAACGCACCGGCGGCGCGCCGTAGGACAGGATCTGGTCGTGGTAGGCCTTCAGGTTGAAGTTTGCACCCTGCTTTTCCTGCACTGCCTTGCGGGTGTCGAAGTGCTCCTGCGCACCGACGAAGTAGGTCGGCAGCTGCGCGGAGGTGAGCTGTGCGCGCACCCACTTGCCGGAGGCTTCGCTTTCCTGCTGGAAGGCGTCGTGGGTCATCAGCTGCATGGCCTGCTCGCGGCTCCAGTTGTCCACGTGCACACCCTGGTCGAGGATGGCATTGGCAATGGTGCGCAGGTAGAACTTCAGCTGCACCAGGTGGAACAGCGGGTCGTTATCCAGGTAGCCCTGCTCCTGCATCATGCGCTCGGTGTACACCGCCCAGCCTTCGGCAAACAGGCCTGAGCGCAATACCGCACGCAGCGTCGACGGGAACTTGCCCGAATGCCAGCCTTCCAGGTAATGGCCCGGGGTGCCTTCGTGGATGGACAGCAGGTGGATCATGCGGCTGTTGTATTCGCGCAGGAAGGAATCCACCTGCTTGTCGTTCCAGTCGTCCGGAATCGGCGAGACCGCGTAGAAGGTCTTCAGGTTCTTGTCCAACGGGCCCGGCGAGTCGCAATAGGCCACGGCCACGCCACGCTGGAATTCCGGCATCAGGATGATGTCGACCGGCGCGTCGGGCAGGGTCATCAGGTCATGCTTGCGCACGAACTCGGTGGACTGGTCCAGCGCGGCCTTGGCATCGTCAACGACCTTGTCGCGGGCCGGCTTGTCGGCATAGGCCAGTTCCAGCGCGGCTTCGATCGCCTTCTGCTGCTGGTCATCGGTCGGGTTGGCCGGCATTTCCGGTGCGCCCGGCTTGTCCTTCAACACCACCTGGGCGATGCCGTACATGTCCTTGCGCACGCGGGTCAGTTCAGCGCGGGCACGCTCGCCGATCTCGGCACGCGACAGCGAGGAGTTCAGCGAGAACTTCAGCTTCTGGTCGTACTTCTCCGCGCCGATGCGGAACTCACCCTTGGCATTCGGCACCAGGGTCTTGTCCAGCCAGGTCTGCTGTTCTTCGACGGCGGTGGTCAGCGTGGCGATGGTGGTCTTCAGGCGTTCCTGGTCGGCGGCTTCAAGCTGGCCGATGTTGGGCACGATGAAGGTTTCAACCAGGCTGAGGATGCCGCGGTTCTGCTTGGCCACGGTCTCGGCGTGGATCTTCGGCACGCGTGCCGGGTCCAGGTTGGTACGCGCGGCGGCGAAGATCTGCGGGATCAGTTCGATACGTGCGGTGGCCGACTTCAGGCGCTCCGGCAGCGGTGCGAACTCGCGCGCCATCAGGCCGTAGATGGCGCTGCCAGCCAGGCCGTTATAAACCTGCGGGTCCCACTTCCACGACTGCATGGTTTCGTTGGACCAGATGTCCGACTGCAGCTGGTTGCGCAGGATCGCGGCATCCACCTGGTTTTCGCGGCCGAGCTTGCTGACGTCGAGCTTGTCCAGCTCGGCAAGCAGGGCCTTGCTGGCGTCCAGGCTCTTCTGCTGGCCGGCGGCGCTGAGGTCGTCGAGCTGGCTATCGTAGCGGTGATCACCGATCTGGGTGGCGCTGACCGGGGACAGCTGCATCCAGGTATCCAGCGCCTTCTTCGACAGCTCGGCGAACTGTGCATCGGCCTGGGCCTGTCCAGCCTGCTCGGTGGTGGTGGACGGAGCGGTCGGGGCGTCGCCACTCTGGCAGCCGGCAAGGCTGGCGAGCAGGGCGGCGGCGAGCAGGTGCTTGCGCATCGGTGATCCTGTTACTGAGGGAATCCCCGAGCATAGGCGGACTGGGCCTGCGCCGCACATGCCGTTGGTTGGTGGCGGCTTGCCGAGATAGGCGATTGGGTGCGGATGGACACCGCAGCGCACCTGCGAGTGCGGTCTGCCGGGCGAATCAGCTCCCGGGAGTGCTGCGCTTACACGGGCTACCTGGCTCTGCACAAATTTTTAGCCTTCGTATTCAGCTATATCGCTATGCTGCCGCCACGAAACCACCTGGAACATGGAAGCATGAAGCAATTGCACGGAAGGACCTTGGCGTTGGCATTGGGCGCGCTACTTGCGCTGGGTGGTTGCGCCAAGCATGAGATGTCGGCCGATAGCGCGGCCAGTGCCGCCGATGCGGTGCAATCCCCGGAAGGCGCGTTCCTGGCCTACGAGCACACGGTACAGCTGCAGTTGCCGGGCAAGGACATTGGCCCCAGGGTGAAGGCTGTATCCGAGGCCTGCCAGAGCGCGAAGCTCGGCGATTGTGCGGTGCTCAACGTGTCCCAGCAGGGCGGTGATACGCCCCGCGGTTCGATCAAGGTGCGGGTCGCCCCCAAGGGCGTGGAGCCGCTGATCGCGCTGGCCAGCGACAAGGGCGAAGTGACCACCCGCAACACCGAGGCCGAGGATCTGGCCCAGCAGGTTGCCGATACCCAGTTGATGCAGGACCGTTTGAAGGCCGAGCACGAGCGCCTGATCGAGTATCAACAGCGCCGTGATCTGGCCGTGGCCGACCTGTTGACCATCTCGCAGCGTCTTTCGGAAATTGAAGCCGGGCTGCAGCAGGCCAATCGTGATTCGGCACAGCAGCACCGCCGCATCGATACGCAGCTGGTGACCATCAATATCGAATCGACCAACAGTCAGCGCAACCGCAGCGAGATTGGTCGGGCGTTCGGCGATTTCGGCGAGATCTTCACCACCAGCGTGGCCTATGTGATCCGCATTGCCGCAGGCCTGCTGCCGTTGATTCTGGTTGGTGGCTTCATGGCGTGGCTGCTGCGGCTGTGGTGGCGCCGTCGCAAGAAGAAGTAATCATTGGTTTTGTGGGGGGGGGGGGGGGGGGGGGGGGGGGGGGGGGGGGGGGGGGGGGGGGGGGCGGGGGGGGGGGGGGGGCGGCGCCCCGCCCCCCCGCCCCCCCCCCCCCCCCCCCCCCCCCCCCCCCCCCCCCCCCCCGCCCCCGCCGCCGCCGCGGCCCCCCCCCCCCCCCCCCCCGCCCCCCCCCCCCCCGCCGCGCCCCGCCCCCCCCCCCCCCCCCCCCCCCCCCCCCCCCCCCCCCCCCCGCTCCCACATTCCACATCCCACATCAAGCATCAGCCGTGCAGATGAAGCTCCGGAATGCGCTTTTCATGCGCGGCAAACAGTTCCTGGAACTCCTCCTCGTTGAACTCATCGGGCAGATAGACCGCCACCTGGCTGCTGACGCCATTGGCATCCACCCGCTCGCGCGGCCCAGCCCGCAAAGACACTTCGCGATCCTTGAAAGTGGTGACCCATGGGGTCTCATCCCACTGCGTCACTTCCGCGTTGTCTGCATCCCAGATCACAACAATCGTAAACATGGCGTCTCAACTTTTCAGGGCGCGGTGTTCGCTGGTGATGGTCGCACCTTCGCCCATCACTTTTGTGACCGGTGTGCGGGTGGCGACATCAAGTAATCGCTCCCATTGTTCGCCAGTCAACGCGCCGGTAGCGGAAAGAATGCGGTGCACCTGCAGCTTACCGGCTTCATCGCGGCTGGATGTGAGATCGGCGTTGAACTCACCCAGCTGCCAACCTTTTTTCTCTGCATACATGCGCAAGGTAATGGCGGTGCAGGCTGCCAGCGATGCCAGATACAGATCGAATGGCGCCATGCCCGCGTCCTGCCCGCCCAACCGGGCCGGCTCATCAGCAACCAGACTGTGGACGCCGTTGCTGATGTGATGGGCGTAGTTGCTTGCCGTTGATTCAATGGTGACGTGGGCCATGGCAGCCTCCTTCGGAACGAATCACCAAACTACTGCGATACAGGCAGCTCCGGTAGTCACCAATTATTGCCTGCATCGTCCCATCGGCTGAACGATGCCGTTGTTCACATCGTCACGATGGCCGCGGCGCCCGCATGGTGGGCTGTTGCAGCCTCCTCAAGCAGGCAATTGACCGCAGTCTTCAGCATCTTCGGTGCGATGAAATGGCGATGCATCGGGTCCACCGCTGCCATGTACAGATGCCCGAAGGTATTGCGGCAATGCACGCGGGTGGAAAGGCTGAAGGTGATCAGCTCGCCATCGCGCTGCACGGCGACGCTGGAACGGAATTGCAGATGGCGATCATCGGCGCCGAGCAGCACCTGTGCCGAGTTGGCTCTGATGGAAGTGGCCAGCACCGGGAAGCGTTGGGCAAAGCGTTGTGCTGGCGCATCGCTCAGTAGCGACGACACCGGGCAACCCAATGAAGAGGTGCGCAGTCGCAACGGCCGCGCCAATAGATTCCGTAGCCGCATCAGGCCGCTGACGCTGCCGGCGGGTTGTTGGATGAAGGCGGCGAGCAGCGCTGCCAGTAGTTGTTCCGGATTGCTACCGACCAGCCAGCGTTGGTCGATCTGAACTTCTACGTGATCCTGATGGTGGTAACTCGCCAGTTGCTTGGCCAACAGTGAGTTCGGCGGCAGTTGATGCGTGCTTTGCGCTCGCAGGGTGGGGAGCTTGTGCGATGTAGTGCCGCTGCGCGGGCGGCGTTGCACCAGCAGTTGGCGCAACTGCCCGGCATGACGACGCAAAAACGCACAGGCCCAAGCTTGCCGAGGCAGTGGATCGAAGCTGAGTACGCTGGTCCACACCTGCGTCTGTTGTGTGTGCTGCTGCAGTGCTGCCGGCATCAGTTCAGTGAGACTGGCGAGGTCGGCTTCGCCGCGCATTACCTGTGCCTGCAGTGTGGGATCCAGCGCGCCTGCGGTTTCATCAGGGTGGCAGGAAACCGCGAACAGGGCCGGATGCCTGCCATTGCCGCGTAGCGGCTCAAACTGGTGCCAGGTGTTGGCGGCCATGCGCACGGTGAACAGGCAATCGGCGGGAATTTCGACGTGGCGCAGGGCGCGCTGGATATCCATCGACGTATCGCAGGCCGAACCGGCGGCGATGAATCGCAGGCGCGCGCCGCCGCTGCCGCTGATCGCGGTGAACACACGCGGTGCAGCATGACGGTGGAAGGGGTGACCATTGCGACCCACCGAGAACGTGTAGAGCGCGGCGTTGTCGCCGGCCGCCAGGTTGGGTGCTGAAAGCCGCGCCGAAGGCTCGTCCAGCGCATCGTTGAAATGCGCATGCTGGGCCTGCCGTGCACCTGCCGCTGTTGCAACCGCATCGCCGGCGCCCACATCCAGCTGGGTCAGTAGTGTGACTTCCGCAGCGCGGCTGCCATCACTGGCATTGACCGAGACATGCGGAAAGCTGCTTTCGTTGGGAGTGCGACTGCGTTCCATGCGATGCCTCGTGGTAGTCAGCTGACGGGTTTTGCCTTGGTCTTGGCATTGCGACGCGATTCGCGCTGCAGCGGCCCGGCGGTTGGGCAGAGCTTGAAGGCGAAGCTGCTCAAAGTGTTGACCATGTTGTCGGGGGTAAGCCGGTAGAAAACGAACTGGCCGCGACGCTCGCTGGTGACCAGCCCGGCGGCGGAGAGAACCGAGAGGTGGCGCGAGATGGCCGGTGCGCTCATCTCGAAACGCTGGCCAATCTCGCCTGCGGTGAGTTCCTGCGCCGACAGATAGGCCAGGATCTCCCGGCGCGGGCGAGAGGCAAGGGCTTCGAAGATCTGATCGGCAGGCATGGATAATCAATTAACTAATTCGTTAATTAATTAAGCGCCTGATTGCCCGGGCATGTCAAGCGGTGTACCTGTAGTGGGGGGGGGGGGGGGGGGGGGGGGGGGGGGGGGGGGGGGGGGGGGGCGGGGCGGCGGGGGGGGGGGGGGGGGGCGGGGGGGGGGGGCGGGGGGGGGGCGGGGGGGCGGGGGG
>NZ_JBRREK010000013.1:0-92980 GCF_056760235.1 Stenotrophomonas sp. STEN018 | reverse complement strand
GCCATGCTCGGCATGAGGATTTACCGGTAACGCCTCTGCCGAGCATGGCTCGGCACTACGGGTGATGCTTTACCGGTAACGCCTCTGCCGAGCATGGCTCGGCACTACGGGTGACGCCCTGCCGGTAACGCCCCTGCCGAGCATGGCTCGGCACTACCGGTGCAGCCGTCAGCCTTGCTTGCGGACGATGGCCATGGCGATCTCCAGCGATTGCTCGTAGTTCAGGCGCGGATCTACGCTGGAACGGTAGGCACGCTCCAGGTCGCGCTCGGTGAGCTCACGCGCGCCGCCGGTGCATTCGGTCACATCCTCGCCGGTCAACTCCAGGTGCACGCCTCCAAGGCGCGTACCGGCCGCTGCATGCAGGTCGAAGGACATTTCTACTTCGCTGCGGATGTTGTCAAACCGCCGGGTCTTGTAACCGTTGCTGGTGCTCTCGGTATTACCGTGCATTGCGTCGCAGACCCACAGCACGCGGCGACCATCGCGCTTGATCGCATCCAGCAGCGGCGGCAGTTTGTCGGCAATCTGCGCCGCACCCATGCGATGGATGAAACTCAGCCGGCCCGGCTCGTCTTCAGGATTCAGTACATCGATCAAACGCAATAGCTGATCCGGCTGCACCGACGGCCCGACCTTGATCGCGATCGGATTGCGCACGCCGCGCAGGTATTCCACGTGCGCGCCATCCAGCGCAGCGGTGCGCATGCCGATCCACGGGTAATGCGTGCTCAGGTTGAACCAGCCGCTCTGGCGCGGCACCTGCCGGGTCAGCGCCTGTTCGTACGGCAGCAGCAAGGCCTCATGCGAGGTGTAGAAGTCCACGCGGTTGAGGTTGTGCACCTGCGAGCCCGACAAGGTCTCCATGAAGCGCACCGCGTCACCGATCGAGACCACCATCTTCTGGTACTCCTCGGCCAACGGCGAGCAGCGCATCCACGCCAGGTTCCAGTACTCAGGATGATGCAGGTCGGCGAAACCACCATCGATCAGCGCACGCACGAAGTTCATCGTCAGCGCCGAACGCGAATGCGCGGTGATCATCCGCTGCGGATCGGGCACGCGAGCAGCTTCGGTGAACGCTGGCGCATTGATCACGTCGCCGCGATAGCTGGGCAAGGTCACCCCGTCACGGGTTTCAGTATCGGCAGAACGCGGCTTGGCGTACTGGCCGGCAAAACGGCCAACCCGGATCACCGGCATGCGCAGGCCATGCACCATCACCAGGCTCATCTGCAGCAGCACCTTGAGCCGGTTTGAAATCGTGCCCGATTCGCAGTCGACGAAGTTCTCGGCGCAGTCGCCGCCCTGCAGCAGGAAGCGCTTGCCTTCCTGCGCCTCGGCCAGCTGCTGCTTGAGCGCGAAGATCTCCCACGAGGTCACCAGCGGCGGCAGCTGCCGCAGCTCGGTCAACGCCGCCTCCAGCGCCTGCGGATCGGGGTACGTCGGCATCTGCAGCGCAGGCTTGCCACGCCAGCTATCCGGCGCCCAGCTACTGGCGGTGGCGACGGATGACGGGGAGGAGGAAGCGTTCATGCAGATACCAATCGAAGAAGTGAAAGAGTCAGATCAAACGTTTTTTACGTGTGCGCAGGCCGGCATACAGCGCCCAGCCAGCAAGCAACACAAACCACACCAGGCTCCACATCGGCATGCTCAGGCCGAGGAAGGTCCAATCGATGTTGCCGCAGTCACCGGTGCCGGTCAGCACGGTACGGAACACTTCGAACGGGCCCATGGTTTCTGCGAGGAAGCTCAGCGGCGGGCCGCAGCTGCTGCCCAGGTCCTTCGGCAGCAACTGCACGTAGACGTGGCGCCCGGCGATGCCGATGCCCACCACGGCTGCCAGGAACGTCAACACGCCATAGCCGGCGCGACCGCCGCGACTGGTCGGCCCATGCAATGCGCCGAGCAGGAACAACACGCCGACGGCAGCAAATGCGATGCGCTGGTAGATGCACAGCGGGCACGGCTCCAGCCCCATCTGGATCTGCATGTAGATCGCAAATGCGAGCAGGCCAGCGCAGGTCAGCAAGCCCAGCAGGCACTGCGCACGGAAACTCCAACGCAAAGGGTTCATCGCAACTTTCCGGATTGAACAATGCAACAAGAGTAACAGGCCCTCCGCGCGCGATCAGCAGTGATGGCAGCTGTAACCACATAAACAAAAAAGCCCGGCCTAGGCCGGGCTTCTCTTGCATCCGTCGATGGACGGAAGCGTGCGATTACTCGCCGACTTCTTCCGCAACGGCGACCGGACGGTCAACCAGTTCAACGTAAGCCATCGGAGCGTTGTCGCCAGCGCGGAAACCGCACTTCAGCAGACGCAGGTAGCCGCCCGGACGGTTGGCGTAGCGCGGGCCCAGGATGGTGAACAGGACGCCTACGGCTTCCTTGTCACGCAGGCGGGCGAACGCCAGACGACGGTTGGCAACCGAATCAACCTTGGCCAGGGTGATCAGCGGCTCGGCAACGCGGCGCAGTTCCTTGGCCTTCGGCAGGGTGGTCTTGATCAGCTGGTGCTTGAACAGCGACGCAGCCATGTTCTTGAACATTGCTTCGCGGTGGGCGCTGGTACGGTTGAACTTGCGGCCCGACTTCATATGACGCATGGGTGTATTCCTTGGTTAATGGTGAGACGTTGGACTTCGTTGTCGCCATCCTGGCGTTGAAAGTGGACTGCGGATGGTCCTGGTCGCCCGTCCTGGACGACCGGCATTGCGGCGTTGTTTAACCGTCAATGCGGGTACTGCTGAAACAATATTCCCCCGCATGGTCGCCCATGCGGGGGAACAGGTATTACTTATCAGCCGAGCATGCCGTGAGCGGCGACACCGGCCGGCGGCCAGTTCTCCAGCTTCATGCCAAGCGACAAACCGCGCTGGGCCAGCACTTCCTTGATCTCGGTCAGCGACTTCTTGCCGAGGTTCGGGGTCTTGAGCAGTTCAACTTCGGTCTTCTGGATCAGATCGCCGATGTAGTAAATGCTCTCAGCCTTGAGGCAGTTGGCCGAACGCACGGTCAATTCAAGGTCGTCGATCGGGCGCAGCAGCACCGGATCCACGCCGTTGTTGGCCGGCTTGGCCGCACCGCGGTCGCGGTGGGTGAAATCACCGAACACCGACAGCTGATCGCTGAGGATGTCGGCCGCAGTGCGGACAGCTTCCTCGGCATCGATCGTGCCGTTGGTTTCGATATCAATGACCAGCTTGTCCAGATCGGTACGCTGTTCGACGCGAGCGGCTTCCACCGCATAAGCGACGCGACGGACCGGCGAGAACGAAGCGTCCAGCACCAGACGACCAATCGCACGCGACTCCTCGTCCGGACGACGACGCGCAGCAGCCGGCTGATAGCCGAAACCGCGCTCGACCTTCAGACGCATGTTGATCGACGTATCTTTGGTCAGGTTGCAGATCACATGGTCGCCGTTGATCACTTCGACGTTGTGGTCAACCTTGATGTCGGCAGCGGTGACAACACCCGGACCCTGCTTGGACAGGGAAACGGTGGCGCTGTCGCCGGTGTGCATACGGATCGCCACGTCTTTCAGGTTCAGCAGGACGTCAAGCACGTCTTCCTGCAGGCCTTCCAGAGTGGTGTACTCGTGCAACACGCCGTCGATCTCGACTTCGGTAATGGCGAAGCCCGGGATGGACGACAGCAGCACGCGACGCAGGGCGTTGCCCAGCGTATGCCCGTAACCACGCTCCAAAGGCTCGATCACGACCTTGGCGCGGGTCTCGGTAAGGCGTTCGATCTGCGGACCGCGAGGACGCAGAACCTGGTTTGCGGTAACCGTCATGTTGCGGGTTCTCCTGCGAACCTCCGGTGCAACCCGGAGGTTCTCCATTGTGAATTACTTCGAATACAACTCGACGATCAGCGCTTCGTTGATATCCGCAGGCAGGTCCGCACGATCCGGCACAGCCTTGAAGACGCCGCTGAACTTCTTCGAATCGACTTCGACCCACGACGGGCTGAGGTCGTGCTGTTCGGCAACGACCAGGGCTTCCTGGACGCGCAGCTGCTTGGCAGCCTTCTCAGACAGCGCAATCGCGTCGCCAGCCTTGATCTGGTACGAAGCCAGGTTGACCGACTTGCCATTGACCGTGACACCGCGGTGCGAAACCAGCTGACGAGCAGCCGGACGCGTCACTGCGAAGCCCATGCGGTAGACGACGTTGTCCAGACGGGTTTCCAACAACTGCAGCAGGTTCTCGCCGGTGTTGCCCTTCTTGGTCGAGGCCTTCTTGTAGTAGTTGCGGAACTGACGCTCCAGCAGACCGTAGATACGCTTGACCTTCTGCTTTTCGCGCAGCTGGGTAGCGTAGTCGGACAGCTTGCCCTTACGGGCAGTGGCGCCGTGCTGGCCGGGCTTTTGCTCCAGCTTGCACTTGGAATCCAACGCGCGGGCCGGGCTCTTCAGAGAGAGGTCGGCGCCTTCGCGGCGGGCGAGCTTACAGGTAGGACCGATATAACGAGCCATTTCTTATCGCTCCTTTAGACGCGACGCTTCTTCGGCGGACGGCACCCGTTGTGCGGGATTGGCGTCACGTCGATGATGTTGGTGATCTTATAGCCGACGTTGTTCAACGAACGTACGGCCGACTCACGGCCCGGACCCGGACCCTTGATGCGGACTTCCAGCGACTTCAAGCCGTAATCCAGCGCAGCCTTGCCAGCCTTTTCGGCGGCAACCTGAGCAGCAAACGGAGTCGACTTACGCGAACCACGGAAGCCAGCGCCACCGGAGGTCGCCCAGGACAGTGCATTGCCCTGACGGTCGGTGATGGTCACGATGGTGTTGTTGAACGAAGCGTGGACGTGGGCAACGCCATCAGTGATGACGCGCTTGATCTTCTTCTTGGTTTTTGCAGCAGCGGGCTTAGCCATTTCTTAGGTCCCTTACTTCCTGATCGCCTTGCGCGGACCCTTACGGGTGCGGGCGTTGGTACGGGTACGCTGGCCACGCAGCGGCAGACCGCGACGATGACGCAGGCCGCGGTAGCAACCCAGGTCCATAAGACGCTTGATTGCGATACCGATTTCGCGGCGCAGATCGCCTTCGACAATGTACTTGCCGACTTCGAGACGCAGGCGCTCGATTTCCGGCTCCGACAAATCGCGGATCTTGGTGGTCGAAGCAACGCCTGCGACTTCGCAGACCTTCTTCGAACGGGTACGGCCGATGCCGTAAATGCTTTGCAACCCGACCCAGACATGCTTCTGGGCTGGCAGGTTGACGCCTGCAATACGCGCCATGACGCGGTTCTCCAGCTGAGTGATGGCCGAATACGCACCATGAGGCGCGCCAATCCGGCAGGATGGATCAAAAATGTGAACTAGCGATACTAACAAGGCTTCGGTTTGCTTGGAAGCCCGTGGAACATACAGTTCCACAAGCCCGGCGTGGGGAGTGTGCCCATGCTCCGGCGCCGGATGTGCCTGGCAAGGAGAGAGGTCTCCAAGCCGCCCGCGCTACTCCCGCGCGGAACAACCACATCACACCCCCACCCGAAACCGCTGCAGGGGCCGCCCTTCTGTTTGGAAAGCCGCCCCGGGAACCGGAGCGGGTTTCTCGCTATGAAGCGGAAAGTATAACCGGTGAATCAGCCGCGTGCAAAACCGCCGCGGTTGCCACCCTTCAGGTTGGCCTTCTTCAACAGGCTCTCGTACTGGTGCGACATCAGATGTGCCTGAACCTGTGCGATGAAATCCATCACCACCACCACCACGATCAGCAGCGAGGTGCCGCCGAAGTAGAACGAGGCGTTGAGCTGGGTGCGCATGATTTCCGGCAGCAGGCAGACGATCACCAGGTACAGCGAGCCAGCAGCCGTCAGACGGGTCAGCACGGCATCGATGTAATCAGCGGTGGCCTTGCCCGGACGAATGCCCGGAATCAGCGCGCCCGACTTCTTCAGGTTGTCAGCGGTTTCCTGCGAATTGAACACCAGCGCGGTGTAGAAGAACGCAAAACCGGTGATCAAGCCAGCGAAGACGATCATGTGCAGCGGCTCGCCCGGACCCAGCGCGTTTGCCACCTTCTGCAGCCACGTGGCCGAGCTGGCCTGACCGGACCACATCGCCAGCGTTGCCGGGAAGGCAAGGATGCTGGATGCGAAGATCGCCGGAATCACGCCTGCCATGTTGAGCTTCAACGGCAGGAACGAGGTCTGGTTCATATAGGCGTTACGGCCACCCTGACGGCGGGCGTAATTGACCGTGATACGACGCTGACCGCGCTCCACGAACACCACGAAGTAGGTGAAAGCCAGCACCACCAGCACGATGATCAGCAACGAGATGAAGCTCATGTTGCCGTCACGGTAGGCTTCGACGGTGTGGATCACAGCAGCCGGCAAGCCAGCCACGATGCCTGCGAAGATGATCAGCGACACACCGTTGCCGATGCCACGCTCAGTCACCTGCTCACCCACCCACATCAGGAAGATGGTGCCTGCGGTGAGCGCGATGATAGCGGTCAACACGAAGCCCATACCCGGGGCATACACCACCGGTGCGCCGCCCGGCGATACCTGGTTCTGCAGTGCCAGCGCGATACTGCCGCCCTGCACTACCGCCAGGAGCACCGCGCCAATGCGCGAATACTGGGTGATCTTGCGACGACCCGACTCACCTTCCTTCTGCATGGCCTTCAAGGCCGGGAAGATGTGGACCGCCAGCTGCATCACGATGGATGCCGAGATATACGGCATCACATTCAACGCGAAGATACTGAAACGGTGCAGGGCGCCGCCCGAGAACATGTTGAACATGTCCACGATGCCGCCGCCCTGCGCCTGCATCAGCGCAAGCATGGCCTCGGGATTGACGCCCGGCACCGGCACATAACAGCCGATGCGATAGACGAGCAATGCCCCAAGTACGAACAGAAGGCGTTGGCGAAGTTCAGTGAACTTGCCTGCCCCTGCCGCGAGGTTACCGATGCCAGCTTGCGCCATGTTCCAGTTACTCCTGTACGCTGCCGCCGGCAGCTTCGATCGCGGCCTTGGCGCCGGCAGTAGCAGCAATACCCTTCAGGGTGAATGCCTTGCTCAGCTCGCCCTTGAAGACGACCTTGGCCTTCTTCGCGGTCGACGGGATCAGCTTGGCTGCACGCAGTGCGGCCAGGTCGATCTCGCCAGCTTCCAGACGATCAAGGTGGTAGGACAGCACTTCTGCAGTGTCCTTGGCCTTGTGCGAGAAGAAGCCGATCTTCGGCAGACGACGCTGCATCGGGGTCTGGCCGCCTTCGAAGCCAGCCTTGATCTTGCCGCCGCCCTTACGAGCGAACGAACCCTTGTGGCCGCGGCCGCAGGTCTTGCCCAGGCCGGAGCCGATGCCGCGACCGACGCGGGTGCGCACGGTACGAGCGCCCGGTGCCGGGCTCAGTTCATTGAGACGCATAGTCATGGTCGATTACTCCTCAACCTGGACGAGGTACTGAACCTTGTTGATCAGACCGCGAACCTGCGGGCTGTCTTTCAGTTCACGCACATCATTGAGCTTGTTCAGGCCCAGAGCACGCACCGACAGGCGGTGACGCGACTGGGTGCCACGCAGGCCGCGCACGAGGCGCACCTTGACGGTCTTGGCGACTTCATTAGCCATGGTTCAGATCCTCCACCTTCTTGCCGCGCTTGGCAGCAATACGGGCCGGGGACTGTGCACCTGCCAGACCCTTCAGGGTGGCACGGACCAGGTTGATCGGGTTACGCGAACCCACAGCCTTGGCCAGCACGTTCTTCACGCCAACGGCTTCCAGCACGGCACGCATTGCACCGCCGGCGATGACGCCAGTACCTTCCGAAGCCGGCTGCATGAACACGCGAGCTGCGCCGTGACCATCCTTGATGGTGTGCCACAACGTGCCGTTGTTCAGATCAACGCTGACCTGGTTCTTGCGAGCCTGCTCCATCGACTTCTGGATGGCGACCGGCACTTCGCGTGCCTTGCCGTAACCGAAGCCAACCTTGCCTTCGCCATCACCGACCACGGTCAGTGCGGTGAAGGTGAACTGGCGACCGCCCTTGACGGTCTTGCTGACGCGGTTGACCGCGACCAGCTTTTCGATCATGCCGTCGTCGACTTTTTCTTCACGGTTACGGTCGCGATCGCGACCCCGCTGCTGACGTTCTTCTGCCATTTCGATTCCTTGATTGATTGGGTTATGTACGGCTCGAAGCCGCTTATGGTTGTGTAGTGACGCAATGAATCGCCAGACGCTGCAGAAGAACGAAGGGCGCCCGGTACAAACCCGTACCGGCAGGCAGGCGGAAAGGGGCCAAAGGCCCCTTTCCTGTATTGCTTAGAACTGCAGGCCGCCTTCGCGGGCAGCATCAGCAAGAGCCTTGATGCGACCGTGGTAGCGGTAGCCCGAGCGGTCGAAAGCGACCTTCTCGATACCGGCAGCCTTGGCGCGCTCTGCAATCAGCTTGCCAACCTTGACGGCGGCTTCCATGTTCTTGCCGCTCTTCAGGCCTTCCTTGACGTCGGCCTGTGCGGTGTTGGCAGCAGCCAGCACCAGCGAGCCGTCGGCGGTGAAGACCTGTGCGTACAGGTGCTGACCGGTGCGCAGGACCGACAGACGTGCCACACCCAGGGTACGGATGTGCGAACGGGTCGACTTGGCGCGACGCAGACGTGCGATGTTCTTGTTCATGTTCTTTATCCTCGAAAGCTGAAAACCTAAGAATTAGGCCTTCTTGGCTTCCTTGCGAATGATGACTTCACCGGCGTACTTCACACCCTTGCCCTTATAGGGCTCCGGCGGACGGAAGCCACGGATCTTGGCGGCAACTTCACCAACAACCTGCTTGTCCA
Organism: Stenotrophomonas sp. STEN018; assembly: GCF_056760235.1. Classification (NCBI taxonomy): domain Bacteria; kingdom Pseudomonadati; phylum Pseudomonadota; class Gammaproteobacteria; order Lysobacterales; family Lysobacteraceae; genus Stenotrophomonas; species Stenotrophomonas sp. STEN018. The sequence goes on along the minus strand of NZ_JBRREK010000013.1, from coordinate 84,151 downwards.
CGCCCTGCACGACGATTTCGGTCTGCGTCGGGGTCGTGATGGTGATGCCTTCCGGCGCCACGAACAGGACAGGGTGGGAGAAGCCCAGCGACAGGTTCAGGTCCTTGCCCTGCATGGCAGCGCGGTAACCCACGCCAACCAGCTCAAGCTTGCGCTCGAAGCCTTCGGACACGCCCTGCACCATGTTGGCCAGGATCGCACGCACGGTGCCAGCCAGCGCGTCGAAGGAAATGTCCTTCGGGTTCAGCGTGGCAACGCCGTTGTCGAGAGTGATTTCAACGCCAGCGGTCTTGTTCAGCGACAGGGTGCCCTTCGGGCCCTTCACGCTCACAACTTCCGGCTGGATGGTCAGTTCAACGCCCTTGGGCAGGTTGATCGGCTTCTTGGCTACACGGGACATAGTGGACTCCTTCCCTTAGGCCACGAAGCACAGGACTTCGCCGCCGACGCCCAACTGGCGCGCCTGCGCATCAGTCATGATGCCCTTGGAGGTGGAAATGATCGAAATACCCAGGCCATTCATGACCTTCGGCAGCTCGGACTTGCCGCGGTACTGGCGCAGGCCCGAACGCGAGAAGCGCTTCAGGGTCGCGATGACCGGCTTGCCTTCGAAATACTTCAGGACGATTTCGATCTCGGCCTTGTTGTTTTCGATGTTATTGACGCGCAGGTCAGTGATGTAACCCTCATCCTTCAGGACCTGGGCAATAGCCACCTTGACCTTGGACGACGGGGCTTTCACCGTCTGCTTGCCAACCGCGGCCGCATTTCGAATGCGTACCAGCAGGTCGGCGATGGGATCAGTCATGCTCATGTAAATACCTTTGAGTGCACCGATATCCGCTTTCGCGAAAATCTTGTGTTTTCCTGGGATGGGCCAGGGCCCTTGACGCACCTGCCGCCTGTTTCGGGCAGGCAAGGAGCGGGATTATACGACAAAAAGCCCGACTTGCGTCGGACTTTTTGCTTTACCTTCAGGTTGCCCTTCCGGCGACCTGATCGGGCCTTGCGGCCCGACCCGGTTGTTACTTACCAGCTTGCCTTGCGCAGGCCCGGCACGTCACCGCGCATGGTGGCTTCGCGCAGCTTGTTACGGCCGAGGCCGAACTTGCTGTACACGCCACGCGGACGACCCGACAGTTCGCAACGGTTGCGATGGCGGCTCGGCGACGAATCGCGCGGCAGCTTCGACAACTTGATCACGGCTTCAGCCTTCTCTTCGTAGCTCGCGTCCACGGAGGACACGATCTTCTTCAGAGCTGCACGCTTGTCGGCGAACTTCAGAGCCAGCTTCTTCCGCTTGATGTCGCGGTTGACCATTGAGGTCTTTGCCATTTCGGTATCCTCGACGAATCAGTTACGGAACGGGAACTTGAACGCTGCGAGCAGCGCCTTCGCTTCCGCGTCGGTCTTGGCGGTGGTGGTGATGGCGATATCCATACCGCGGATCGCGTCGACGGCGTCGAAGTCGATTTCCGGGAAGATGATCTGTTCCTTCACACCCATGTTGAAGTTGCCACGACCGTCGAACGAACGACCCGACACGCCGCGGAAGTCACGCACGCGCGGCAGCGAGATGTTGATCAGGCGATCCAGGAACTCAAACATGGTGTCACGACGCAGCGTGACCTTGCAGCCGATCGGCCAACCATCACGGATCTTGAACGATGCCACCGAGACGCGCGACTTGGTGATGACCGGCTTCTGGCCGGTGATCTTGGTCATGTCGCCAACGGCGTTCTCAAGAACCTTCTTGTTGGTCGCAGCTTCACCAACGCCCATGTTCAAGGTGACCTTGACCAGACGCGGGACCTGCATCGGATTGGTGTAACCGAACTGCTTGGTCAGCGCCGGTACCACTTCTTCCTTGTAAAACTTTTCGAGACGTGAATTCATCGGTCAGTCCTTAGGCGTCAAGCGCCTCACCGCTGGAGCGGAACACACGCAGTTTGCGTCCATCCTCCAGCACCTTGAAGCCAACGCGCTCGCCCTTGCCCGAAGCCGGGTTCAGCACATTCACGTTGGAGATATGGATCGACGCTTCACGCTCGACCACGCCGCCGGCAACACCTGCCTGCGGGTTCGGCTTGGTGTGGCGCTTGACGATGTTCACGTTGGCGACGATCACACGATCGCCGTCGACGCGGACGACTTCGCCCTGCTTGCCCTTGTCCTTGCCGGTGTTGACGACAACCTGGTCGCCCTTCTTGATACGGTTAGCCATGATTATCTCCTGGCGCTCACAGAACTTCGGGAGCGAGCGAGACGATCTTCATGAACTTCTCAGAACGAAGTTCACGGGTCACCGGTCCGAAGATGCGGGTGCCGATCGGCTCTTGCTTGTTGTTGAGCAGGACCGCAGCGTTGCCGTCGAAACGGATCAGCGAGCCATCGGCGCGACGCACACCCTTACGGGTACGCACCACGACGGCGTCATACACTTCACCCTTCTTGACTTTGCCGCGCGGGATTGCGTCCTTCACGGTGACCTTGATGATGTCGCCGATGTGGGCATAACGGCGCTTGGAACCACCAAGCACCTTGATGCACATCAGTTCCTTGGCACCGGAATTGTCCGCAGCATCAAGGTAGCTCTGCATCTGGATCATGAGTCAGATCTCCTTATTCAGCCGCACGCGTGATGACTTCCACCACGCGCCAGTTCTTGGTCTTGGACATCGGAGCAATCTCGGTCACACGAACGACATCACCTTCTTTACAGGTGTTGTCGGCGTCGTGTGCGTGCAGCTTGGACGAGCGCTTGATGTACTTGCCGTACAACGGGTGCTTGACCTGGCGCTCCACCAACACGGTGACCGTCTTGTCCATCTTGTTGCTGACGACACGGCCTTCGACCGTGCGCAGCGACTTGCTTTCAGTATTTTCGCTCATAGCAGCCATCCTTACTTCGTGCTGCCGATCAGGTGCTTGACGCGAGCAATCTCGCGGCGCACCCGACGGGTTTCGTGAGTCTTCGGCAGCTGGCCAGTGACCTGCTGCATACGGAGCGAGAACTGCTCCTTACGCAGGTCGGTCAGGTGGACCTTGAGTTCGTCAGCCGACTTCTCGCGGAGTTGTTTGATGTCCATCAGCGCACCGTCCGGGTTACGAAAGTGGTGGTAACCGAGAGCTTGGCAGCAGCCAGGCGGAACGCCTCGCGTGCCACTTCCTCGGTCACGCCCTCGACTTCATAAATCATGCGGCCCGGCTGGATCTGAGCGACCCAGTATTCCACGCCACCCTTACCAGCACCCATTCGGACTTCGATGGGCTTCTTGGTGATCGGCTTGTCGGGGAACACACGGATCCACATCTTGCCACCGCGCTTGACGTAGCGGCTGATCGAGCGGCGAGCCGCTTCGATCTGACGCGCAGTCAGCTGACCGTGGGCAGTAGCCTTCAGACCGTACTCGCCGAAGCTGACGGCATTCGCGCTCCAGCTCAGACCGTCATTGCGGCCTTTGAACATCTTGCGGTATTTGGTTCGCTTGGGTTGCAACATTGCCGTTACCTCGCTTCACGAGCCGGGCGCGACGGACGGTCACCACGGTCGCCGCGATCGTTACGATCGTTGCGCGGGCTGTCGTCCTGCTTTTCCTGGCCAACCTGGGAGAAATCAAAGACTTCACCCTTGTAGATCCAAACCTTGATGCCGATGATGCCGTAGGTGGTGCTGGCTTCAGCGAAACCGTAGTCGATATCCGCACGCAGGGTGTGCAACGGCACGCGGCCTTCGCGGTACCACTCCGAACGGGCGATTTCAGCGCCGTTCAAGCGGCCGCCGACGTTGACCTTGATGCCCAGGGCACCCAGGCGCATCGCGTTGCCGACCGAGCGCTTCATTGCACGGCGGAACATGATGCGGCGCTCCAGCTGCTGCGCGATCGACTCGGCAACCAGCTGTGCGTCCAACTCCGGCTTGCGCACTTCGGTGACGTTGATGTGCGCCGGGACGCCCATCATTTCGCTCACTTCCTTACGCAGCTTTTCGATGTCCTCACCACGCTTGCCGATCACCACGCCCGGACGGGCGGTGTGAATCGTCACGCGAGCCGTCTTTGCCGGACGCTCGATGAGGATCTTGGAGATACCGGCCTGAGCAAGCTTCTTGCGCAGCATCTCGCGAACTTTCAGGTCGGCTGCCAGGTAACCAGCAAACTCGGCCTTGTTGGCGTACCACTTGGAGTTCCAGTCCTTGGAAATACCGAGGCGGATACCAACCGGATGAACTTTATGACCCATGGTCTTTATCCTTTCCGCTTACTTGCCGGCGCCCACAACCACAGTGATGTGGCTGGTGCGCTTGAGGATGCGGGTACCGCGGCCTTTCGCCCGCGCCATGAAACGCTTCAGGGTCGGACCTTCATCTACCATGATGGTCTGGACCTTCAGCTCGTCGACGTCAGCGCCCTGGTTGTTTTCGGCATTTGCGATAGCCGACTCCACCACCTTCTTGATCAGGTGGGCAGCCTTCTTATCCGAAAACTTCAGCAGGTTGACCGCACGCTCGGCCGGCAGACCGCGCACCTGGTCAGCGACCAGACGGGCTTTCTGCGCAGAGATGCGCGCGGAGCGCAGGATTGCTTTCGCTTCCATTGTCATCTCTCCTTACTTGCCCGACTTCTTGTCGCCACCGTGACCCTTGAAGGTCCGGGTGACGGCAAATTCGCCGAGCTTGTGGCCGACCATGTTCTCGTTGACGAGCACTGGAACGTGGTTCTTACCGTTATGAACGGCGATGGTGACGCCTACCATTTCCGGCAGGATCATCGAACGGCGCGACCAGGTCTTGATCGGCTTCTTGCTACCCGCAGCGGCCTCCACCTTCTTGACGAGGTGGTGATCGACGAACGGGCCCTTCTTAAGTGAACGTGCCATGGTCGATTAGCCCCTACGATCGCGGACGATGAACTGCTGAGTGCGCTTGTTATGACGCGTCTTGTAACCCTTGGTCGGAACACCCCACGGGGTGACCGGATGCGGATTACCCTGGCCGGCCTTGGCTTCACCACCACCGTGCGGGTGATCCACCGGGTTCATGGCCGCACCGCGGACGGTCGGCTTGACGCCGCGCCAGCGCTTGGCACCAGCTTTGCCCAGCTTTTCCAGGTTGTGCTCATCGTTACCGACTTCACCGATGGTGGCGCGGCATTCGACCGGCACCTTACGCATTTCACCCGAGCGCAGACGCAGGGTGGCGTAGATACCTTCACGAGCGACCAGCTGCACGCCTGCACCAGCGGCACGAGCGATCTGAGCGCCCTTACCCGGCTTCAGCTCGATCCCGTGGACGGTGGTACCGACCGGGATGTTGCGCAGCGGCAAGGTGTTACCGGTCTTGATCGGGGCGTGAGCACCCGAGATGACCTGGTCACCCGCCTTCAGGCCCTTCGGGGCGATGATGTAGCGACGCTCGCCGTCGACGTAGCACAGCAGGGCGATATGGGCAGTGCGGTTCGGATCGTATTCGATACGTTCCACGCGTGCCGGAATGCCTTCCTTGTTGCGCTTGAAGTCGATCAGACGGTAGTGCTGCTTGTGACCACCACCCACGTGACGGGTGGTGATGCGGCCGTGGTGGTTACGACCGCCGGACTTGCTCTGCGGCTCCAGCAACGCAGCATGCGGCGCGCCTTTGTGCAGATCAGGAGTGACCACGCGCACGGCCGAACGACGGCCGGGAGAAGTGGGTTTGAATTTCATCAATGGCATGGGATGTACCTCAGGCCTTGGCCGTTACATCGATGGACTGGCCATCGGCGAGACGCACATACGCCTTGCGCCAATCGCCGCGGCGGCCTGCACGGTTACGGAAGGACTTGTTCTTGCCCTTCACGTTCAGCACATTGACCGACTCGACCTTGACGTCGAACAACTGCTCAACCGCGGCCTTTACATCGGCTTTGGTGGCTTCGTTCGAAACTTCGAAGACGTATTGGTTGGAGATTTCCTGCAGGCGCGCGGTCTTTTCAGAGACTCGCGGTGCACGCAGCACGCTGAAGATTTTTTCGTTGGCGCTCATGCCAGCCACTCCTCGACCTTCTTGACCGCGTCAGCGGTGATGACGACCGTGTCGGCACCGACCAGCGAAACCGGGTCCAGACCCTGCACGTCACGCACTTCCACGTAGGGAATGTTGCGAGCCGACAGGTACAGGTGCTCGGAAGCTTCTTCGGTGACGATCAGCGGGCGCTTGCCCACTTCCAGGCCAGCCAGCTTGGTGATCAGAGCCTTGGTGCTGGTCGCTTCGACATCGAACGACTCAACGATGGTCAGGCGGCCCTGGCGGTTCAGCTCGGACAGGATGGCGCACATGGCGGCGCGATACTGCTTACGATTGACCTTCTGTTCGAAGCTACGCGGCTTGGCCGCGAAGGTGACACCACCGCCGACGAAGATCGGAGCGGTCAGGGCACCGTGACGAGCGCCACCACCCTTCTGCTTCTTCGACTTCTTGGTGGTACCAGCCACTTCAGAACGCGTCTTCTGTGCCTTGGTGCCCGAACGTGCGGCGTTGCGGTAGGCAACGACGACCTGGTGAACCAGATCTTCGCTGAAATCGCGACCGAACACGGCGTCGGAGACCGAGACCTTGTTATTGCTACCCGTGATAACGAGTTCCATCGTCATCTCTCCTTATGCCTTGCTAGCCGGACGCACGATCACGTCACCACCGGCTGCGCCAGGCACGGCGCCGCGGATGGCAATCAGACCACGCTCGACATCGACCTTGACCACTTCCAGGTTCTGCGTGCTCTGCTGCACCGAACCCATGTGGCCGGACATCTTCTTGCCCGGGAAAACGCGACCCGGGGTCTGGCGCTGGCCCAAGGAACCCGGCGCGCGATGCGACAGCGAGTTACCGTGGGTTGCATCGCCCATACGGAAGTTGTAGCGCTTGATGGTGCCCTGGAAGCCCTTACCCTTGGTGACGCCCTGGACGTCAACCGTCTGGCCGACTTCAAAGATGTCTGCCTTGATTTCGCCACCGACGGCGAAATCGCCAATCTGTGCGTCTTCAACGCGGAATTCCCACAGGCCGCGACCGGCTTCAACCTTCGCCTTGGCGAGGTGACCAGCTTCCGGCTTGTTGACCAGTGCAGCGCGACGAGCGCCGACAGTCACCTGCACGGCGCTGTAGCCGTCGGTTTCGACGGTCTTGATCTGCGCGATGCGGTTCGGGGTGGCTTCAATCAGGGTCACTGGGATGGACTGGCCATCTTCAGTGAAAACGCGGCTCATGCCAGCCTTGCGGCCCACGAAGCCCAACGAATATTTCTTCGTCATGGTCGTAGTCCTTAGGTCAGCTTGATCTGAACGTCGACGCCGGCAGCCAGTTCGAGCTTCATCAGCGCGTCCACGGTCTTGTCGTTGGGGTCGACGATATCGAGCACGCGCTTATGCGTGCGGGTCTCGTACTGGTCACGCGCGTCTTTGTCGACGTGCGGGGAGACGAGGATGGTGTAACGCTCGATCTTGGTGGGCAGAGGGATCGGGCCACGCACTTGCGCACCGGTCCGCTTTGCCGTTTCAACGATCTCGCTGGCCGAACGGTCGATCAAACGATGATCAAACGCCTTCAACCGAATTCGGATCTTTTGGTCCGCCATGACGGTATTCCTATGGGTCTAAAGAGCGACAGGTTCGGCCCCTGAGTGTGCCGAACCCCATGAAAACGACGTTTAGCGCCGAAGCACTGCCCGTCGCGCGAATCCTTTCATAACAGCAGGGCGGCCCGGTTTCCCGGCCCGCCCCAGACTTGTTCAAACGCACAAAAAACACCCCGTTAAACGGAGTGCCTCCCATGCGACCTGTCCTTGTCTGGCGAATACGAGGCGCGTCCTGCTCCTCCTTTCGCTGGTTGCGGAATTCTCGTAAACGAGCCCTTCCGCGAGTGGTCGTGCATTCTGTCAGTATTCTTTTGCTATTGCAACTCACCCCTCTGCCGAGGTATGGGGTCCTTCAGCAAACAGCGGGATTTGTGGAGCTTTGGCACTTCCGGCCGCATATTTAACCAGGCACTGGCATGCCCGATCTGCGCAGATACCGATAGTCCAGCCATCTGCGAGATGGATGCCCAGCCGCCGGCAAAACTGGCGAAACCATTGGGAAACGGGCCTATTGGCGCCATGCCAACCACCCTGCCCCGCCCGGGCTCACTGCTTGCGATGACCGGAACCGGCCACGCTTTAGGCACGCGCGAATCTGAATACGACCGCCCAGCAGTAGCTGGCCAGGAGCGCATTATCCTCGCGGCCCGCGTAGAAGCGCAAATTGACACTGACCGGGGCCCTGCTCTGTTCAGCTTTTTTACTGCGAAGAGCTTCCCTCACCCCAACCCCTCTCCCGCGTGCGGGAGAGGGGCTAGCAATGCGTTGGCTGCTAGTGCGCTGCGAGCGAGAAAGGCGCTAGCAATGCGTCGGTTGCTAGTGAACTGCGGACGGGAAAGACGCTAGCAATGCATCGGCCGCCAGTGCACTGCGAACGAGCGAGATCAGAGCCCCTCTCCCGCGAGCGGGAGAGGGGTTGGGGTGAGGGCAGCTTCTGGCTACTGAAGCTGCCTTTAAAGCCCCTGGCCTTTGCAGCCTCCAGCTTCTGAAGCCCCAAAACTCTGAACCCCAGGCCTTCAACGCCTCAACCCCCTGACGCCCACACCGCACAGAAAGCACCAATCCACCCCACCCCGCCAAACAAACAAACAAAAAAAGGGCGGCCCGGAGGCCGCCCTTCTTCAACACCTTGCTTCGCGAGGAAGCGCAGCGTTATTAGGCGATGATCTTTGCAACCACGCCGGCGCCGACGGTACGGCCACCTTCGCGGATTGCGAAGCGCAGGCCTTCGTCCATTGCCACCGGGTTGATCAGGGTGACGACCATCTTGACGTTGTCACCCGGCATCACCATCTCGACGCCTTCCGGCAGCTCGCAAGCGCCGGTGATGTCGGTGGTACGGAAGTAGAACTGCGGACGGTAGCCCTTGAAGAACGGGGTGTGACGGCCGCCCTCATCCTTGGACAGAACGTACACTTCGGCTTCGAACTGGGTGTGCGGCTTGATCGAACCCGGCTTGGCCAGAACCTGGCCACGCTCGACGTCGTCACGCTTGGTGCCGCGCAGCAGCAGACCGGCGTTGTCGCCTGCCTGACCCTGGTCGAGCAGCTTGCGGAACATTTCCACGCCGGTGACGGTGGTCTTCTGGACCGGACGGATACCGACGATTTCGATTTCTTCGCCGACCTTGATCACGCCACGCTCGATACGACCGGTCACCACGGTGCCGCGGCCCGAGATCGAGAACACGTCTTCCACCGGCATCAGGAACGGCTTGTCGACGTCACGCTCCGGGGTCGGGATCCAGCTGTCCAGTGCATCGACCAGCTTCAGGATGGCCGGCACGCCGATCTCGCTCTGGTCGCCTTCCAGCGCCATACGAGCCGAACCGTGCACGATCGGGGTGTCATCGCCCGGGAAGTCATACTTGCTCAGCAGCTCGCGGACTTCCATTTCGACAAGTTCCAGCAGCTCGGCATCGTCAACCATGTCGGCCTTGTTCAGGAACACGACGATGTACGGCACGCCGACCTGACGCGACAGCAGGATGTGCTCGCGGGTCTGCGGCATCGGGCCGTCAGCAGCCGAGCAGACCAGGATCGCGCCGTCCATCTGCGCAGCACCGGTGATCATGTTCTTGACGTAGTCAGCATGGCCCGGGCAATCGACGTGGGCGTAGTGGCGGTTGGCGGATTCGTACTCAACGTGCGCGGTCGAGATCGTGATACCACGTGCCTTTTCTTCCGGCGCGGCATCGATCGAGGAGTAATCCTTGAACTCGCCGCCGAAGCGCTCTGCACCGATCTTGGTCAGTGCTGCGGTCAGGGTGGTCTTGCCATGATCGACGTGGCCGATGGTGCCGACGTTGACGTGCGGCTTGGTGCGCTCGAACTTACTCTTGGACATTGTTGTTCCTTAATTAGCTAAGACTTGGAAGGAGAGGCTGAGTCTGAGACTCAGCCCTTCTTGATGACGGTTTCGGCGATGTTGTTCGGCGCCGGCTCGTAATGGTCGAATTCCATCGTGAAGGTTGCGCGACCCTGGGTCTGCGAACGCAGCGCGGTGGCGTAACCGAACATTTCGCCCAGCGGGATCATCGCATTGATGATGCTGGCCGAGCCGTCACCGGTGGTGCCCGAACCCTGCAGAACGCCACGACGGCGGCTTACGTCGCCCATCACGTCACCCTGGTATTCCTCCGGGGTCACGATCTCGACCTTCATGATCGGCTCCAGCAGAACCGGCTTGGCCTTGGCGAAGCCCTGCTTGAAGGCCATCGACGAGGCGAGCTTGAACGCCATTTCCGAGGAGTCAACGTCATGGTACGAGCCGAACACCAGCTTGACCTTGACGTCCACCACCGGGAAGCCAGCCAGCGGACCGCTGGTGATGGTTTCGCGCAGGCCCTTTTCCACGGAAGGAATGAATTCCTTCGGGATCACGCCGCCGGTGATGTCGTTGATGAACAGGAAGTCATCCTTGATCGCCGCAGACAGCTTCGGATCGGCACGGTCTTCAGCGGTGATCGGCGACAGCTCGATCACGACGTGACCGTACTGACCCTTACCACCGGACTGCTTGGCGTGCTTGTAATCCGACTTGACGTCGGCCATCTGGATGGTTTCGCGGTAGGCCACCTGCGGCTTGCCGACGTTGGCTTCAACGTTGAACTCGCGCTTCATGCGGTCAACGATGATGTCCAGGTGCAGCTCGCCCATGCCGGAGATGATGGTCTGGCCGGACTCTTCGTCGGTCTTGACGCGGAACGACGGATCTTCCTGTGCCAGACGACCCAGTGCCAGACCCATCTTTTCCTGGTCCGACTTGGTCTTCGGCTCGACAGCCATCGAGATCACCGGCTCCGGGAACACCATGCGCTCGAGCACGATCGGTGCCTCAAGCGAGCACAGCGTGTCACCGGTGGTGGTGTCCTTCAGGCCGACGGCAGCCGCGATGTCACCAGCCAACACTTCCTTGATTTCTTCGCGGTTGTTGGAGTGCATCTGCAGGATGCGGCCGATGCGCTCCTTCTTGTTCTTCACCGAGTTCAGCACGGTGTCGCCACCGTTCAGGGTGCCCGAGTAGACACGGAAGAAGGTCAGCGCGCCAACGAACGGATCGGTGATGATCTTGAACGCCAGCGACGAGAACGGAGCCTTGTCGTCCGACTTGCGGGTCATCTCGATGGAGTCATCGTCAACGTCGGTGCCCTTCACGTCCGGCACGTCGATCGGCGACGGCAGCAGCTGGATCACGCCGTCGAGCATGGCCTGCACGCCCTTGTTCTTGAACGCCGAGCCACAGAACATCGGCACGATTTCCACGGCCAGCGTACGGGTACGCAGGGCCTGGATGATCTCGCCTTCGTTCAGCTCTTCGCCGCCCAGGTACTTCTCCATCAGCTCTTCGCTGGCTTCAGCCGCGGTTTCGATCATGAAGGTACGGGCTTCTTCAGCCGCCGCCTGCATGTCGGCCGGAACTTCGCCGTACTCGAACTTCATGCCCTGCGAAGCGTCATCCCAATGGATGGCCTTCATCTTGAGCAGATCGACCACGCCCTTGAAGCCTTCTTCAGCACCGATCGGCAGCTGCATCGGCACGGCGACAGCGCCGAGCTTTGCCTTCAGCTGGTCACGGACCTTCAGGAAGTTGGCACCGGTACGGTCCATCTTGTTGACGAATGCGATGCGCGGCACCTGATAACGGTTGGCCTGGCGCCACACGGTCTCAGACTGCGGCTGCACGCCACCAACGGCGCACAGCACGAACACCGCACCGTCGAGCACGCGCAGCGAGCGTTCGACTTCGATGGTGAAGTCAACGTGCCCGGGGGTGTCGATGATGTTGAAACGGTGCTCCGGCAGGGACTTGTCCATGCCCTTCCAGAACGCGGTGGTAGCAGCGGACTGGATCGTGATGCCACGTTCCTGCTCCTGCTCCATCCAGTCCATGGTGGCGGCGCCGTCATGCACTTCACCGAGCTTGTGGCTCTTACCGGTGTAGAACAGGATGCGCTCGGACGTGGTGGTCTTGCCGGCATCGATGTGGGCCATGATGCCGAAGTTACGGTAACGCTCGATAGGAGTGGTGCGGGCCACGGGAGCCTCTCAATTTCTTGGAATTCGGATGGCCGAACGCCGCCTTGCGGCGGCCTTCGGATTTAAGCAGCGCTCAAAGCGCTACAAGCAGCACCAACATGGGTGCCAGGGGCCCTGTTTCCAAGGCCCCCACAACTCACCAGCGGTAGTGAGCGAAGGCCTTGTTCGCTTCCGCCATACGGTGGGTTTCTTCGCGCTTCTTGATGGCGCCGCCGCGGTTTTCCGAAGCGTCCAGCAGTTCAGCAGCCAGCTTGCGCGGCATGGTGTTCTCGCCGCGCTTACGCGCCGAGTCGATCAGCCAACGCATGGCCAGAGCCATCTTGCGCGAAGCGCGCACTTCGACCGGCACCTGATAGGTGGCACCACCGACGCGACGCGACTTCACTTCCACGCCCGGAGCAACGTTGTCCAGTGCCTTCTGCACCAGCTCGATTGCGTTCGGGTTCTTTTCGCTGATCACGTCCATGGCGCCATAGACGATCTTTTCAGCAACGGACTTCTTGCCGCTCAACATGACCATGTTGATGAAGCGGGCAATGGTTTCGCTCTTGTGCTTCGGATCCGGCAGGACCGAACGCTGGGGAGTATTACCTTTACGTGACATGTCTTATTCCTCAGGCCTTCGGACGCTTTGCGCCGTACTTGGAACGCGCCTGACGACGCTTGGCAACGCCGGCGGCATCGAGCGAGCCACGGACGGTGTGGTAACGCACACCCGGCAGATCCTTGACGCGACCGCCGCGGATCAGGACCACGGAGTGCTCCTGCAGGTTGTGGCCTTCACCACCGATGTAGGAAATCACTTCTTCCTGGTTGGTCAGGCGAACCTTTGCAACCTTACGCAGAGCCGAGTTCGGCTTCTTCGGGGTGGTGGTGTACACGCGCGTGCAGACGCCACGGCGCTGCGGGCACTTGTCGAGTGCCGGCGAGGCACTCTTGTAGGTGGTGGCTTGGCGCGGCTTGCGCACCAGCTGGTTGATCGTCGCCATCAGTAGGTTCTTCTGATTGGGGCCGTAAAAACGGCCAGGATGCGGAAATTGTAAAGCAGGCCAAATTTTTGGCCTGCTGAGACAGACGATTGTAGCAACTTGTCAAGAGCCCAGTCAAACAAGCCCATGCCAAGCCAGCCCTGATCCAGAGCTGTTACAGGGGTATCTCCATATGCCCCGTTCAGGTCGAACTGCCGGTCCGCAAGCGGACCGGCCGATCAAACTACTTACTCTTCACCAGCAGCCGGTTCAGCTTCCGGTGCCACGACCGCCGGTTCAGCGACCGCGACCGGACCGGCCAGGGTTGCGATTTCCGAATCGGTCAGACCCGACGCATTACGGCGGCGCTGGGCGTGGTACGCAAGGCCGGTACCCGCCGGAATCAGGCGGCCGACGATCACGTTTTCCTTCAGACCGCGCAGGCCGTCGGAGGTGCCGCGCACGGCAGCCTCGGTCAGCACGCGGGTGGTTTCCTGGAACGAAGCCGCCGAGATGAACGACTCGGTGGCCAGCGATGCCTTGGTGATACCCAGCAGCACCGGCTCGTACCGGGCCGGCAGCTCGTTGCGTGCAGCCAGCTTCACGTTCTCTTCGATGACGCGCTGGCGCTCGGCCTGCTCACCATTAAGGAACTTGCTGCTGCCCTGGTCAACGATTTCCACCTTGCGCAGCATCTGACGCGAGATCACTTCAATGTGCTTGTCGTTGATCTTCACGCCCTGCAGGCGGTAAACGTCCTGGATTTCCTTGACCAGATAACGGGCCAGTTCTTCCACGCCCTTCAGGCGCAGGATGTCCTGCGGGCTCGGCTCGCCGTCCACCACGGTTTCACCGCGGGTCACGTGTTCACCTTCGAACACGATGATCTGACGGTACTTCGGAATCAGCTCTTCGTGCTCCGAACCATCAGTGTCCTTGATGATCAGGCGCTGCTTGCCCTTGGTGTCCTTGCCGAAGCTGATGATACCCGAACGCTCGGCCAGGATCGCCGGGTCCTTCGGCTTGCGGGCTTCGAACAAGTCGGCAACGCGCGGCAGACCACCGGTGATGTCACGGGTCTTCGAGGCTTCCTGCGGGATCTTGGCAACCACGTCGCCCACGCCTACCGGCGCGCCATCCTGCAGGTTGACGATCGAGCGCGGCGGCAGCAGGTACTGTGCCGGCAGGTCGGTGCCCGGGATGGTCAGGTCATTGCCCTTGCCATCGACGATGCGGACCAGCGGACGCAGATCCTTGGCCTGCGAGCCACGACGCTTCGGATCGGTGATTTCGCGCGAGGCCAGACCGGTCAGTTCGTCGGTCTTCTCGATCACGGTCACGCCATCGATGAAGTCGATGAAGCGCACGAAACCGGCCACTTCCGACACGATCGGGTGGTTATGCGGATCCCAGTTGGCCACGGTCTGGCCAGCCTTGATTTCCGCACCGTCCTTGACACCGATGCTGGCACCGTACGGCAGCTTGTAACGCTCACGCTCACGACCATGCGGGTCGAGCACGGAGATTTCACCCGAACGCGAGACGGCAACCAGCGAGCCGCTGGCCTGCTCGACGTGCTTCAGGTTGGAGAACTTCACCGAACCGGTGGTCTTGACGGTGATGTTGTCGACCGCAGCCGCACGCGATGCCGCACCACCGATGTGGAACGTACGCATGGTCAGCTGGGTACCCGGCTCACCGATCGACTGTGCGGCGATGACGCCAACCGCTTCACCGATGTTGACGATGTGGCCACGGGCCAGATCGCGGCCGTAGCACAGGCCACAGACACCGAACGACGAGGCGCAGGTGATGGTCGAGCGGACCTTGATGGTCTGCACGCCGGCTTCTTCCAGCTTGTTCACCCACTGCTCGTCGAGCACGGTGTTGCGGGTCACGATCGGATCTTCGTCGTTGCCCGGCAGGAACACGTCCTCGGCTACAACGCGACCCAGCACGCGGTCCTTCAACGGCTCAACCACGTCGCCGCCTTCCACGATCGGGATCATGGTCAGGCCTTCGGAGGTACCGCAATCGACCTCGGTGATCACCACGTCCTGTGCCACGTCGACCAGACGACGGGTCAGGTAACCCGAGTTCGCCGTCTTCAACGCGGTATCGGCCAGACCCTTACGGGCACCGTGGGTGGAGTTGAAGTACTCCTGCACGTTCAGGCCTTCACGGAAGTTCGCCTTGATGGGCGTCTCGATGATCGAGCCATCCGGACGCGCCATCAGGCCACGCATACCGGCCAGCTGACGGATCTGCGCCTGGCTACCACGGGCACCGGAGTCGGCCATGATGTACAGCGAGTTCATCGACTTCTGGTCGACCAGCTCACCGTCGCTACCGACGACCTTCTCGGTACCAATGGTTTCCATCATCGCCTTGGCGATGCGCTCATTGGTGCGCGACCAGATGTCGACCACCTTGTTGTAGCGCTCGCCAGCGGTGACCAGACCGGACTGGTACTGCTCCTGGATTTCCAGCACTTCCTGTTCGGCTTCGCCCAGGATGCCCTTCTTCTCGTCCGGGATCAGCATGTCGTCGATGCCGATCGACACGCCAGCGCGGGTTGCGTAGGCATAGCCGGTGTACATCAGCTTGTCGGCGAACACCACGGTGTCCTTCAGACCCAGCAGACGGTAGCTCTGGTTGATCAGGCGCGAGATGTTCTTCTTGGTCATCTCGGTGTTGCACAGCTCGAACGGCAGGCCTTCCGGCATGATCTCGCTCAGCAGCGCACGGCCGATGGTGGTGTCGACGATCGAGGACTTCTTGACCTTGTTGCCGTCTTCGTCACGCTCGACCTGCACGATGCGCACCTTGACGCGGGCGTGCAGTTCAACCAGACGGTTGTCGTAGGCACGCTTCACTTCGTCGGTGTTCGCGAACACCATGCCCTCGCCCTGCTTGTTCACCAGCGAGCGCGCCATGTAGTACAGGCCCAACACGACGTCCTGCGACGGCACGATGATCGGCTCGCCGTTGGCCGGCGACAGGATGTTGTTGGTGGACATCATCAGCGCACGCGCTTCCAGCTGGGCTTCCAGCGAGAGCGGTACGTGGACGGCCATCTGGTCACCGTCGAAGTCGGCGTTGAATGCGGTACAGACCAGCGGATGCAGCTGGATGGCCTTGCCTTCGATCAACAGCGGTTCGAACGCCTGGATGCCCAGACGGTGCAGGGTCGGCGCACGGTTCAGCAGCACCGGATGTTCGCGGATGACTTCTTCCAGGACGTCCCAGACTTCGCCTTCTTCGCGCTCAACCAGCTTCTTGGCAGCCTTGATGGTGGTAGCCAGGCCACGACGCTGCAGCTTGGCGAACACGAACGGCTTGAACAGCTCAAGCGCCATCTTCTTCGGCAGGCCGCACTGGTGCAGCTTCAGGTACGGACCCACGGTGATCACCGAACGGCCCGAGTAATCGACGCGCTTGCCCAGCAGGTTCTGACGGAAGCGACCCTGCTTACCCTTGATCATGTCGGCCAGCGACTTGAGCGGGCGCTTGTTGGTGCCGGTGATGGCACGGCCACGACGGCCGTTGTCCAACAGGGCGTCAACCGATTCCTGCAGCATGCGCTTTTCGTTGCGCACGATGATGTCCGGAGCGTTAAGCTCCAGCAGGCGACGCAGACGGTTGTTACGGTTGATGACGCGGCGGTACAGGTCGTTCAGATCCGAGGTCGCGAAGCGGCCACCGTCCAACGGAACCAGCGGGCGCAGGTCCGGCGGCAGCACCGGCAGCACGGTCATCACCATCCACTCCGGGCGGTTGCCCGACTCGAGGAAGGCTTCGACCAGCTTGATGCGCTTGGTCAGACGCTTGAGCTTGGTTTCCGAACCGGTCGAGGCGATTTCCTCGCGCAGGCGGACCATTTCGGCCTGCAGGTCGATGGTGCGCAGCAGTTCGTACACGGCCTCGGCGCCCATGGCGGCGTCGAAGTCATCGCCATGTTCCTGGCGAGCCTGCAGGTACTGCTCTTCGGTCAACAGCTGGCGGCGCTCCAGGGCGGTCAGGCCCGGCTCGGTCACCACGTAGGCTTCGAAGTACAGCACGCGCTCGATGTCACGCAGGGTCATGTCCAGCATCAGGCCGATGCGCGACGGCAGCGACTTGAGGAACCAGATGTGCGCGACCGGCGATGCCAGGTCGATGTGGCCCATGCGCTCGCGACGCACCTTGGCCAGGGTTACTTCGGTGCCGCACTTTTCGCAGACGACGCCACGGTGCTTCATGCGCTTGTACTTGCCGCACAGGCACTCGTAGTCCTTGACCGGTCCGAAGATGGCGGCGCAGAACAGGCCGTCACGTTCCGGCTTGAAGGTACGGTAGTTGATGGTTTCCGGCTTCTTCACTTCGCCGAAGGACCACGAACGGATCAGATCCGGCGAGGCCAGCGCGATCTTGATCGCGTCGAAGTCCAGCGTCTGGCGCTGCTGGTTGAAGAGGTTGAGCAAGTCTTTCATGGTGTTCTCCGAAAGGAGGAAATCTTTGTCGATGGGCTGTAAGTCAGTGCTGGCGGCGCTGCTGCATCACTGCAGCAGCGCCTGCGCAATCAACCGCCTTCCAGTTCCATGTTGATGGCCAGCGAGCGGATTTCCTTCACCAAAACGTTGAAGGATTCCGGCATGCCCGCAACCATCTCGTGCTCACCGTCGACGATGTTCTTGTACATCTGGTTACGGCCCTGTACGTCATCGGACTTCACCGTCAGCATTTCCTGCAGGGTGTAGGCCGCGCCGTAGGCTTCCAGTGCCCAGACTTCCATTTCACCGAAGCGCTGACCACCGAACTGCGCCTTACCACCCAGCGGCTGCTGGGTAACGAGCGAGTACGGACCGGTCGAACGGGCATGCATCTTGTCGTCGACCAAGTGGTTCAACTTCAGGTAATGCATGTAGCCGACCGTGGTCTTGCGGTCGAAGGCTTCGCCGGTGCGGCCGTCATACAGCTGCATCTGCGTCTTGCTGGTATTGAAGCCCAGACGCTCGGTCTCCGGGGCACCGTCCGGGTAGGCAAGATTCAGCATTTCGCGAATCTCGTCTTCGGCCGCGCCATCGAACACCGGGGTTGCCATCGGCACGCCGTCGGTCAGGTTCTTGGCCAGGTTCAGCAGCTCTTCGTCGCTGAACTGGGACAGGTCCACGCGCTGCTCGGACACGGCCGAGTCATGGTTGTAGATCTTGCCCAGGAACTCGCGCAGTTCGCTGACCGCACGCTGCTGTTCCAGCATGCCCTGGATGCGCTTGCCCAGGCCCTTTGCGGCCCAGCCCAGGTGCACTTCCAGAATCTGGCCGATGTTCATACGCGACGGCACGCCCAGCGGATTCAAGCAGATGTCCACGGTGTTGCCGTCAGCCATGTACGGCATGTCTTCGACCGGCACCACGTTGGAGACCACACCCTTGTTGCCGTGGCGGCCTGCCATCTTGTCACCCGGCTGGATGCGACGCTTCACGGCCAGGAACACCTTGACCATCTTCAGCACGCCCGGTGCCAGATCGTCACCCTGGGTGATCTTGCCGCGCTTGTCAGCGAAGCGACGCTCGAATTCCTTCTCGTGTGCCTGGATCTGCATCTGGGCACGTTCGATGGCTTCGGACGCGTCATCGTCCTTCATGCGCAGGGTGAACCAGTCGGACTTCTTCAGGCCGTCCAGCAGCGCGTCGGAAACAACGTCACCCTTCTTCAGGTTGGCGCCGCCGTTGGCAACCTTACCCACGATCTGCGAACGCAGACGTGCGTAGATGGCGCCTTCCAGGATGCGGAACTGGTCGTCGAAGTCCTTCTTGACGCGCTTGATCTCGTTTTCTTCGATCTGGCGTGCGCGCTTGTCCTTCTCGATACCGTCGCGGGTGAAGACCTGCACGTCGATGACGGTGCCGTCCATGCCCGGCGGAACGCGCAGCGAGCTGTCCTTAACGTCCGAAGCCTTCTCGCCGAAGATCGCGCGCAGCAGCTTCTCTTCCGGGGTCAGCTGGCTCTCGCCCTTCGGCGTGACCTTGCCAACCATGATGTCGCCGGCGCGCACTTCCGCACCGATGTACACCACGCCGGATTCGTCCAGACGGTTCAGCGCCTGCTCGGACACGTTCGGGATATCGGCGGAAATTTCCTCCGGCCCCAACTTGGTGTCACGCGCAACGCAGGTCAGTTCTTCGATGTGGATCGTGGTGTAACGATCTTCTTCGACCACACGCTCGGACAGCAGGATGGAGTCTTCGAAGTTGTAGCCGTTCCACGGCATGAAGGCGATCAGCATGTTCTGACCCAGCGCCAGTTCACCGATATCGGTGGACGGACCATCGGCCAGCACGTCGCCGCGCGCGATCACGTCACCCACGTTCACCAGCGGACGCTGGTTGATGCAGGTGTTCTGGTTCGAACGGGTGTACTTGATCAGGTTGTAGATATCCACGCCGGCATCTGCCGGATCGGTGATCTCGTTCTCGTTGGCCTTGACCACGATGCGGCCGGCGTCGATCTGCACGATCTCGCCGCCACGCAGGGCGTTCACGGTCACACCGGAGTCACGTGCCACGGCGCGTTCGATACCGGTACCCACCAGCGGCTTCTGCGCACGCAGGGTCGGCACGGCCTGACGCTGCATGTTGGCGCCCATCAGTGCGCGGTTTGCGTCATCGTGCTCCAGGAACGGAACCAGTGCCGCAGCGACCGACACGGTCTGCATCGGCGAGACGTCCATGAAGTGGACTTCTGCCGGCGGCTTGAGCAGCGACTCACCCTGGAAGCGGCACGGTACGAACTGCTCGGTGAGCATGTTCTTGGCATCGGTCAGGGCGTTGGCCTGGGCGATGACGTACTCGTTCTCTTCGATGGCCGACAGGAACTCGATCTCGTCGGAGACCTTGCCGTCATGCACCTTGCGGTACGGGGTTTCCAGGAAGCCGTACTTGTTGGTGCGTGCGAACACGGCCAGCGAGTTGATCAGGCCGATGTTCGGGCCTTCCGGCGTTTCGATGGTGCAGACGCGGCCGTAATGGGTCGGGTGCACGTCGCGCACTTCGAAGCCAGCGCGCTCGCGGGTCAGGCCGCCCGGGCCCAGCGCCGAGACGCGACGCTTGTGCGTCACTTCCGACAGCGGGTTGTTCTGATCCATGAACTGCGACAGCTGCGAGGAGCCGAAGAATTCCTTGATCGCAGCAGCAACCGGCTTGGCGTTGATCAGCTCCTGCGGGGTCAAGCCTTCCGACTCGGCCATCGACAGGCGCTCCTTGACCGCGCGCTCGACGCGGACCAGGCCCACGCGGAACACGTTCTCGGCCATTTCACCGACCGAACGCACGCGACGGTTGCCCAGGTGATCGATGTCATCGACCACGCCGCGACCGTTGCGGATCTCGGTCAGCACCTTGATCACGTCAAGGATGTCCGAACCTTCGCCGTGTGCGGCGACCAGGCGCTTGGATTCCTCGTCGTTACGCTCGCCGAAGTACTTGCGGTCATACAGCACCGACTCACCGGTGACTTCCTTGCGGCCGACACGACGGTTGAACTTCATGCGGCCAACCGTGGACAGGTCGTAGCGCTCGAAGGTGAAGAACAGGTTGTGGAACAGGTTCTGTGCGGCGTCCTTGGTCGGCGGCTCGCCCGGACGCATCATGCGATAGATTTCGACCAGCGCTTCGAGCTGGGTCTTGGTGCCATCGATGCGCAGGGTGTTGGACAGGTACGGGCCACGATCCAGATCGTTCACCCACAGCGTGCCCACTGCATCAACGCCCGCCTTGCGGAAGTTCTGCAGCTGCTCGTCGCTGATTTCGTCGTTGGCCTGGGCCAGCAGCTCACCGGTGTTGGCATCAACCACGTCGTGCGACAGGATGCGACCGACGATGTAATCGTCCGGCACGGCCAGGGCAGCAATACCCGACGCCTGCAGCTGCTTGATGTGGCGCGCGGTGATGCGCTTGCCTGCTTCCACGATGACCTTGTCGCCGTCAGCCAAGTCGAAGTTCAGCGTTTCGCCACGCAGACGCTCCGGCACCAGCTCCAGCTGCACGCCTTCGTCCGGGTTGATGTGGAAGGTGTTGACCTCGAAGAACTCGGCCAGCATCTCTTCGTTGTTGTAGCCCAGCGCACGCAGCAGCACCGACACCGGCAACTTGCGGCGGCGATCGATACGGGTGAACAGTGCGTCCTTCGGATCGAACTCGAAGTCCAACCAGGAACCGCGGTACGGGATGATGCGGGCGCTGTACAGCAGCTTGCCCGAGCTGTGGGTCTTGCCACGGTCGTGGTCGAAGAACACGCCCGGCGAACGGTGCAGCTGCGACACGATGACGCGCTCGGTACCGTTGACGATGAAGGTGCCGTTGTCGGTCATCAACGGGATTTCGCCCAGATAGACCTCCTGCTCCTTCACATACTTGATCGCCTTGGTCGACGACTCGCGGTCGTAGATGACCAGACGCACGGTGACGCGCAGCGGCGCGCCGTAGCTCATGCCACGCTGACGGCACTCGCGCTCGTCAAACACCGGGTCGCCCAGCTTGTAGCCGACGTATTCCAGGGCAGCATTGCCGCTGTAGCTGGAAATCGGGAACACCGACTTCAGCGCAGCATGCAGGCCGTGGTCGGAGCGCTTGGCCGGGTCGATGTTTTCCTGCAGGAATTCGCGGTACGAATCAACCTGGATCGCGAGCAGGAACGGCACCTCGAGGATCGAGCGCTGCTTGCCGAAATCTTTGCGGATGCGCTTTTTTTCGGTGTACGAATAGGACGTCATGAGGTCTTCCACCTTGTTGTGCGAGCCGTGCGTCCACGACCCGTAAGGAAATCTTGAAATTGTCAGTTGGAAGTCGCTGGTATTGCCGGCACCAGCACGCCTTCTATTGCTACTTCCAACTGCCAACTCGCTTGTATCGGCTGCGGGTCACTCCATCGTCTGGAGCGCAGCGCCTGACACTTGCCACGTTGGTCTTTCTGAAGCTTGCCGAGCATGGCTCGGCACTACCCCGTTGCAACCAGGCACGCCCGGCATTACAACGGTTTGAAACGACCAAAGGCCGGGGGCTTTACGCCCCCAGCCTTGGCTGCATCGCCGTGAATCGATGACGATGCAAGAACTGATTACTTCAGCTCGACGGTCGCGCCGGCGGCTTCCAGTTCCTTCTTGAACTTGTCAGCGTCTTCCTTCGAAGCGCCTTCCTTCACGACGCCGCCGGCTTCAGCCAGGTCCTTCGCTTCCTTCAGGCCCAGGCCGGTGATGGCGCGGACAGCCTTAATCACTTCGACCTTCTTCGCGCCGGCATCCTTCAGGATGACGTTGAATTCGGTCTGCTCTTCAACAACAGCAGCCGGGCCAGCAGCAGCAACTGCAACCGGGGCAGCAGCCGAGACGCCGAACTTCTCTTCGATGGCCTTGACCAGCTCCATCACTTCCATCAAGGACTTTTCGGCGATCGCGTCGACGATCTGATCGTTGGTAAGGGACATTTTGATTACCTTTTAAAAATATTCTGGATTGAGGTTCCGTTCGGAACCACGTGGACGTCGAGCTTAGACAGCTTCGGCTTCAGCGGCCGGCTCGGCAGCTTCTGCTGCACCGCCTTCCTGCTTTTCACCGATTGCCTTGATGGCGCGGGCGAACATGGTGACCGGCTCGGTCAGGACGCGGGCCAACATGGCCAGTGCCTGATCACGGGTCGGCAACGATGCCAGCACGTCGACGTGGCTGGCCGGGAAAACTTCCCCGCCGATTGCCACGACTTTCGCCTTCAGCTTGTCGTTACCCTTGGCTGCATCCTTGATCAGGCGACCGGCTGCGCCGGGCTCCTCAAGCGAAAACGCATACAGCAGCGGACCAACCATCTGGTCTTTTGCAACTGCGAAATCGGTGCCTTCAACGGCGCGCGAGGCCAGCGTGTTCTTGACAACTTTCAAGAAAACACCGGTTTCGCGGGCCTGCTTACGCATCGCGGTCATTTGAGCGACCGTGGTGCCAGCGTATTCGGCTGCGATCAAGGAGTGAGCCTTGGCGGCGATGTCTGCCAGCTCGGCGACTACTTCTTGCTTCTGGGACAGATTGAGAGCCATTGCACTCCTCCGTTTAAGCGGGGACTGGGGATTCGGAACCAGCGCAGGCGGATCAACCGCACCGCCGATAACGGACCACAAATCTCTGCTTCAAACATATTCCGCTTACGGCTCCTAGCCGTGTGCGGTCCTGGGCGGCATCCGTCCTGGACGCCGGGAGCATCGGGTGATGCTCCGGTGGTGGCCGTTCTAGAGCTGGAGTGTGCAGACCTGGGCGAACCCAGACGTACGTGAACCAGAAAAATCCAGAAGGGCGGCACCATCTACGCAGGGTGATCCGAGAACGAATCGATTAAGCGACCTCGCTGTACCGGCGGCGACTCCCTGCCAGATCGAGCTTCCGTGCCCGTCGCCGATATGCGCTGACCGCGCCTGCGGTCTTTGACGGCTCCACGCAGGTGAACCTGCGCGACGCCTTCAAAATGACGGCCTCGGCACCAAAGGTACCGAGGCCGCTTTAAACAATTACTTCAGGGTCAGCGAGGACTGGTCAACAGTCACGCCCGGGCCCATCGTCGAGCTGACCGACACCTTCTGCAGGTACAGGCCCTTCGAGGTAGCCGGCTTGGCCTTGATCAGGTCCAGCAGCAGTGCCTGCAGGTTCGACTGCAGCGCGCCGTTTTCGAAGCTGGCCTTGCCGATGGTGCAGTGGATGATGCCGGCCTTGTCAGTGCGGTAACGCACCTGACCCGACTTGGCATTCTTGACGGCTTCGCCCGGATTGGCCGAAACGGTGCCGACCTTCGGGTTCGGCATCAAGCCACGCGGGCCCAGCAGGGTGCCCAGCTTACCGACAACGCGCATTGCGTCCGGGGTAGCAATGACGACGTCATAGTTCAGATCGCCGGCCTGCATCTTCTCAGCCAGGTCGTCCATGCCGACAGCTTCGGCGCCAGCGGCCAGGGCTTCGTCAGCCTTGGCACCGGCCGGAGCGAACACGGCAACGCGGACCGACTTGCCGGTACCGGCCGGCAGCACGGTGGAACCGCGCACCTGCTGGTCGGACTTCTTGGCGTCCACGCCAAGACGCACAGCAACGTCGATCGACTCGACGAACTTGGCCTTGGTGACGGTCTTCAGGATGTTGATTGCGTCCTCGAAGGCATACGCCTTACCCGGGACAACGGCGGCCTTGATGGCCTTCTCACGCTTATTCAGTGCCATCAGATTAACCCTCTACCACCAAGCCCATGGAACGGGCAGAGCCCGCAATCGTACGCACGGCGGCGTCAAGGCTGGCAGCCGTCAGATCGGGCTCCTTCGCCTTGCAGATTTCTTCCAGCTGCGCACGCGTCACCTTGCCCACCTTGTCGGTGTTCGGCTTCTTCGAGCCCGAAGAAATGCCAGCGGCCTTCTTCAGCAGCGTGGTCGCCGGGGTGCTCTTGGTGATGAAGGTGAACGTACGGTCCGAATAGGCCGTGATGATCACCGGCACCGGCAGACCCGGCTCCAGCTTCTGCGTTGCGGCGTTGAACGCCTTGCAGAATTCCATGATGTTCAGGCCGCGCTGACCCAGCGCAGGACCGACCGGCGGCGAGGGATTGGCCTGGCCGGCCTTTACCTGCAGCTTGATATAACCAACTACTTTCTTTGCCATTGAAGTGCTCTCCGGGTGCTAGCGCCTTACGACAACAGGCTCCCCATCGGACCGGGAATCACGCGTCCCGGCATCGCGTTATGAAATCGCACCAAAGGCCACCTCGCGGCAGCCCTTGATTTGCTCCCACATTGGGGAGCCGAAAATTGTAGCAGCTTTTTGCGACGCCACCTGAACAGGCGGCGCGCGCTGCCTCAGATCGCCTTCTCGACCTGGCCGAACTCGAGTTCGACCGGGGTGGCGCGACCGAAGATCAGCACCGAGACGCGCAGGCGGCTCTTTTCGTAATTGACTTCTTCGACAACACCGTTGAAATCATTGAACGGGCCTTCGGTGACGCGAACCATCTGGCCCGGCTCGAACAGCACCTTCGGACGCGGCTTCTCGACGCCCTCCTGAACGCGATTCAGGATGGCAGCAGCTTCGCTGTCCTGGATCGGCAGAGGACGGTCGGCAGTGCCGCCGATGAAACCCATGACCTTCGGGGTTTCCTTCACCAAGTGCCAGCTTTCGTTGTCGATGCGCGGGATGCCGGCTTCTTCATGGGTCTCGATCTGTACCAGCACGTAACCCGGGAAAAACTTGCGCTCGGAGCGGCGCTTCTGGCCTGCGCGCATTTCCACCACTTCTTCAGTGGGGACCAGCACATCACCAAAAAGCTCCTGCATCTCGTCACGCGCGATGCGATCACGCAGCGCCTGCGCAACCGACTTCTCAAAACCTGAATAGGCGTGAACGACGTACCAACGCTTCACAGATATCTCCTTAACGACCCAAGAACCACTGGGTCAGCTTCTGGATCACGAAATCAAAGCCACCCAGCAACAGGCTCAGCACGATCACCACCACTACCACCACCCACGTCATGCGGATAGCTTCCTGGCGGGTCGGCCACACAACCTTGCGCAGCTCGAAACGGGATTCAGAAAGGAACTCGATTGTCTGACGACCCTTCGTGGTCAGCATGAACACTGCACCACCAGCCACCAGACCCAAAACCACTGCCAGCGCACGCCACTGACCGGCCCACGCGCCCAACTGGGCAGCACGCGGCTGATCGGCAAACCAGAACCAGACAAACAGACCCGCCAGCACCAACAGCGCAGCGCCGACGTACTTGACGATATCACCGCCCGATGAAGCGGCGGACTTGGAATGTTCGATCTTGCTGTTCATCCGACTCTTGTAGCTGGTGCGACCAAGGTCACTGGATAGAGAGTTGCAAGTGGCACGCCAGGAGGGACTCGAACCCCCAACCTGCGGTTTTGGAGACCGCTGCTCTGCCAATTGAGCTACTGGCGTATGACTTGACTGTTGCACATCACCTTAGACGGCGAAGGCGGACCGAGTTACCCGGCCCGCCTTTCGCGCAACCAACAGCGTTTACTGCTGGCGCTACAGGCTTATTAAGCGATGATCTTTGCAACCACACCGGCGCCGACGGTACGGCCACCTTCACGGATTGCGAAGCGCAGGCCTTCGTCCATTGCCACCGGGTTGATCAGGGTGACGACCATCTTGACGTTGTCACCCGGCATCACCATCTCGACGCCTTCCGGCAGTTCGCAAGCGCCGGTGATGTCGGTGGTACGGAAGTAGAACTGCGGACGGTAGCCCTTGAAGAACGGGGTGTGACGGCCGCCCTCATCCTTGGACAGAACGTACACTTCGGCTTCGAACTGGGTGTGCGGCTTGATCGAACCCGGCTTGGCCAGAACCTGGCCACGCTCGACGTCGTCACGCTTGGTGCCGCGCAGCAGCAGACCGGCGTTGTCGCCTGCCTGACCCTGGTCGAGCAGCTTGCGGAACATTTCCACGCCGGTGACGGTGGTCTTCTGGACCGGACGGATACCGACGATTTCGATTTCTTCGCCGACCTTGATCACGCCACGCTCGATACGACCGGTCACCACGGTGCCGCGGCCCGAGATCGAGAACACGTCTTCCACCGGCATCAGGAACGGCTTGTCGACGTCACGCTCCGGGGTCGGGATCCAGCTGTCCAGTGCATCGACCAGCTTCAGGATGGCCGGCACGCCGATCTCGCTCTGGTCGCCTTCCAGCGCCATACGAGCCGAACCGTGCACGATCGGGGTGTCATCGCCCGGGAAGTCATACTTGCTCAGCAGCTCGCGGACTTCCATTTCGACAAGTTCCAGCAGCTCGGCATCGTCAACCATGTCGGCCTTGTTCAGGAACACGACGATGTACGGCACGCCGACCTGACGCGACAGCAGGATGTGCTCGCGGGTCTGCGGCATCGGGCCGTCAGCAGCCGAACAGACCAGGATCGCGCCGTCCATCTGTGCAGCACCGGTGATCATGTTCTTGACGTAGTCAGCATGGCCCGGGCAATCGACGTGGGCGTAGTGACGGTTAGCAGATTCGTACTCAACGTGCGCGGTCGAGATCGTGATACCACGAGCCTTCTCTTCCGGAGCAGCATCGATCGAGGAGTAATCCTTGAACTCGCCACCGAAGCGCTCTGCACCGATCTTGGTCAGCGCGGCAGTCAGCGTGGTCTTGCCATGATCGACGTGGCCGATGGTGCCGACGTTGACGTGCGGCTTGGTACGCTCGAACTTGCTCTTGGACATGGCTGCTTCTTCTCGGTAACAGGGTTAGTTGTGCACTATCTGCAAAGATGGTGCTCACGAAAGGAATCGAACCTTCGACCTCCTCCTTACCAAGGAGGTGCTCTACCGACTGAGCTACGTGAGCGAGTTGTCTATTATGCCGTGTTTTTTCGTTTCGTTCAATGGAGCGGGAGACGGGAATCGAACCCGCACCATTAGCTTGGAAGGCTAAGGTTCTACCGTTGAACTACTCCCGCACCGGGAAAACACGTCACAACATAAAACTGGTGGAGGGAGGTGGATTCGAACCACCGAAGGCGTAAGCCAGCAGATTTACAGTCTGCCCCCGTTGGCCGCTTGGGTATCCCTCCATTCCACTCCCTTGTCGAGGACCGCGGCCTTGCCGGTCAGGGGTGGGTGAGCTCGCTATTTTGGTGATCAGCGCCGATGCTGTCAACAGAAATCTTCACATTCGGTGAAATTTCTTTTCCGGCATCGGCGGTGCCGATCACTCGCCGGGCATCTTAATCTTTTCGTCGGCAAAAATCGCCACATGCGGCACACCATCTGCACCAATCCAACCGCGATACATGCCTTCGGTGTTGAACGGCATCGCAGCCTTGCCATCAGCAGACAACACGATGCCGCCGCCATCCCCGCCGAGCTCGGGAATGCGCTTGACGATCACTTCATCGCCGGCCTGTGCAGGCGTTTCCTTCAAGTACTTCATGCGCGCACAGATCTCATGCGCGACGGACAGGCGGATGTAGTACTCACCCCAGCCCGTGCCGGATACCGCGCACTGGTCGCTGGCATAGGTACCGGCACCGATGATCGGCGAATCACCAACCCGTCCATAGCGCTTGTTGGTCATGCCCCCCGTGGAAGTGCCCGCCGCAAGCTTGCCCTGGCCATCCAATGCAACTGCACCGACGGTGCCGAAATGCTTGGCTGTTTCCAGGTCAACATGAGCCTGCCCTGCAGCTTCTTCCTTCAATGCGCGCTGCAGCTGCTCCCAGCGCTTCTCGGTGCGGAAGTAGGACGGATCGACAAGCTCGATCTTCTGCTCGGCGGCGAACAGCTCCGCGCCCTGCCCCACCATCATCACGTGCGGCGAATGCTCCATCACCGCGCGTGCAAGCAGGATCGGATTCTTGACGGTGTGTACACCGGCAACTGCACCGGCACGCAGCGTGGCGCCATCCATCAACGAGGCATCCAGCTCATTCTTGCCGTCATGGGTGAACACCGCACCCCGGCCTGCATTGAAGGTCGGATCGTTCTCCAGCACGGTGATCGCGGCAGTGACTGCATCCAGCGCAGGCTTGCCAGCAGCCAATGCCTGATGCCCCTGGCGCAACGCCTCGGTCAACGCCGCGCGTGCTGCACGCTCTTCTGCAGCGCTGAAATCCTTGCGCTCAACCCCTGCCCCACCGTGAATGACCAGCAATGGAGAAACCTCGGCTGCCGCAGCGCCCCCCGAGGACAGCGACGCCAGGCCCAGCAGTACTGCAGAAGTCAGCTTCATGTTTCTTCACTCCCGAATTGAACCCTGATTCTAGGCAGGTGCCCGCCACTCTGAACAGTCACCAACGTCGCCTGCCCCCTCTTTCCGACACCAGCCGAGCCCACGCCCGCATTCCGCCCCTGCAGCAGCCACTCCCAAGGGCAACAAAAAAGGGGCCGAAGCCCCTTTGTCTGTTGATCGTGAACGCTCAGTTGGGATGCAGCTCCAGCTCGCCTTCGACGACGCTGGCCATCGTGGTGAATGCAGCGTTGTCCACCTTGAATCCATCCAGATGCAGGCGACTACCTGCACCCACGCCGGTTACCGGGATCGAACTGAACTCCAGCGGCTCACCATTGCTCAGGCGATCTGCGGTGCGCCGCGGCATCACCAGCCACGCATAGCCGTCGTTCAAGGAATATACCTGGCCACGGCCGTCGGCCTCCACGCACAAGGCGGTGTCTTCATCGACACCGATGCCGACGATGTCGTCCTGGCCCTTTTCCTGCGCGGCACGGGCGACAAACACGATCAAGCGGCCCAGACGATCACGTTTGGCGAAGTGGGTATCGGTCACCACGTTGGACAGATACGGCATGGTCAGGAAATCCCTGTCCATGGTCACCTTGCTACCCATCGGGTCACTCAATGCGGTCGGTGAATTGACACTGCCGCCGTCCAACGCGCCATAGGCATAGCCACCAAGGATCGCCAAGCCAGCACTGGTACCGCCGATCGGCTTGCCAGCACGGACGTGTTCGTTGAGCAGGGTGTTGAGCTCGGTCCCCTTCCAGAAGCGGATGTAGCGCGACTGGTCGCCACCGGCGATGAAGATCGCATCGGCACCGCGCACCACCCGCAGCACGGCCGGGTCATCGGCCGCCTTGCGGCTGTCGAACACCAGCGTCTGTACCGCAGTGACACCGCCAATGTCGTAGTACAGCTCCTTCTGCAGGTTGTCGTCACCGGAGGCGCGCAGGATCACCACGCGGCCGTGCCCGGCGCGCTTCACCCACCACTCAAACGCTTCGGGGACCCAGTCGCCGCCGCCCATCAACATCATGGCCGCCTCGGTCTTGCCCGGGCGCGGCGCAGCCAGATCCCCTACTTCGTAATACCGGTAGCCAGCAGCACTGATGCCACGCGAATCCTCGGCATGAAGCATGCCCGCCGCAGCGATAGCCGCCACAACCAGCGCCAGCCGCCCCAACCAGGAATTCTTACGTTTCATAACAACCTCTATCTGATGCATGTAACCGCTTACAGCTGTAATGCCAGACTTTCCGGCAGTGGTCAAGCGTGTAAAAAAGGTGTTAGATGATGCCAACCCATTCACATTACAGACAGGGTTAGGCGGCATTCCCCTACATGCCGACGGGAAAAATCCGGACACTTTTCATCAGAGAGCTGATTCATGCGTAAGCACGCAATGGTGTGTTCAATCCAACTGGCCCTGCTGTCAATGGCCGCCCCCGCCCTGGCGCAGACCGCCACCCAAGGCCAACCGCAACAACTCGACACGGTGCAGGTCACCGGCTCGCGCATCCCGCGCGCCCAGGTGGAAGGCCCGGCACCGGTCACCGTGGTAACGGCCGAACAGATCAAATCCGCCGGTTTCACCTCGGTCCCGGACGTATTGCGCTCGCTGAGCCAGAACAGCGGCAGCACCCAGGGACAGCAGAACACCACCGGCGCTCAGTCCACCCCTGGCGCGCAGGCAGTCGATCTACGCGGCCTGGGCCCGAACCACACCCTTGTGCTGGTCAACGGCCGTCGCATCGCTGACTTCCCGCTGCCGCTCAATGGCCGCAGCAACTTCACCGACGTCGGCAACATCCCGTTGGGCATGATTGACCGGATTGAAGTGCTGACCGGCAGCGCATCGGCCGTGTACGGCTCCGACGCCATGGCCGGTGTCATCAACTTCATCCTGAAGAAATCCACCGATGGCACCACCATCGATTACCGCTTTGGCGACACCAGCCGTGGCGGTGGCTCATCGCACAACTTGACGCTCACAACTGGCTTTGAGAAGGACAAGTTCAGCGGCATTATCGGCGTTGAACTGATCGACAAGCGCCCACTGTGGGGCACCGACCGCAGCGTGCAGGATTCGACGCTGGATTCGCCGGCTGCAGAGCGCCGCCTGCCGCGCCTCATCGCACAGCTGCAGAACTGGGACGACGACGAAAACATCGCACCGGCCGACGGCTGCGCTGCCATGGCAGGCCTCAACGGCGGTACCACCGTGCTCGCCGAGAACGACCTCGGCCCGTACTGCGGCAGCGAGCGTGCTATTGCGTATCGCACCATCCAGAACGAGCGCAAAGGCTTCAATGCCTATGGCTCGTTCGAGTACCGCTTCAATGACGCCCTGTCATGGTTTGCCGATGTCCAACTGGGCCAGCAGAAGGTCAAGCTGCTGACCGGCACCAACAGCAATGACGTCGCCAGTGACCACATGGGCTGGGAGTTCCATGACCCGAACTCGGCCGGCAATTACCGCAACAAGATTTTCTACAACGCCACCACCGAGCGTTATGAAAACTGGGCGCGCCAGTTCAGCCCAGAGGAAGTCGGCGGCCTGAGAAACCGCATGAACACCACCACCCAGAAGACGTTTGCGGTGACCACCGGCCTGAAGGGCATGATCGCCGAGGCATGGAACTGGGAAGCGGCCTACAACCACTCCCAGTACAAGGCTGACGTCAAAATGCCGCGCATCAAGGCGGCTGCAGCCAATCGCCTGTTCCTGGGCGAGCTGCAGGGCTATGACGATGACGGCATCGCGATCTACACCCCGGATCCGGCACGGCTGTTCACGCCACTGACCCAGGCCGAGTTCGCCTCGATCGCGGCAATGTCCACGTTCCGCCCGGAAGCCAAGAACGACAACCTCAGCTTCACAGTAGACAACTCCTCGCTGTTCTCGATGCCCGCTGGCGATGTCGGCTTCGCAGGCGCCATCGAATACGGCAAACAGTCCTATGAGATCAACCCTGACCCGCTGGCATTGACCGAAGACGCCTATTACGGCCCGCGCTACGGCGATGGCCATGGCGACCGCGACCACTGGAGTGCGGCCGGCGAATTGCGCGTGCCGCTTGCCTCGACCCTGCAGGCAAGCGTGGCCGGGCGCTATGACCGCTACAGCTACGGAAACAGAAACCCGGGCAAGTTCACCTACAGCGCCGGCCTGGAGTGGCGTCCGCTGGATACCTTGTTGCTACGCAGTTCCTACGGCACCGGCTTCCGCGCGCCGGACATGCACTACCTGTTTGCCGGGAACGACTACTACCGCACCCGCTTCGCCACCGACTACTTCCAGTGCCGCAGCGCCGAGCCGGGCGTCACCGATGGCTACTGCTACGACGACGGTAGCTATGACGGCAGCACGTTCGATGTCTACAGCGGCAACATGAACCTGGATGAGGAAACCAGCAAGTCGTTCTCCGCTGGTTTTGTCTGGTCGCCGGTGGCCAATTTCGATCTGGCGGTGGATTACTACAAGATCCAGATCGAGAACCAGGTACAGACGCAGGACCGCGAGTTGCTGCGCATCACCGAAGCCAACTGCCGTCTGGGCAGCACCGACAGAGGCGCAGCGGTCGACATCAACTCACCCACCTGCGTGGACGCCTTGGCACGCGTGATCCGTGACGGCGACGGCAACATCACCAGCGTACATTTCGGCCCGATCAACATCGCCAACGAGGAAACCTCGGGCATCGATGTGGCCGCCAACTACCGCTTGCAGACCGCAAACGCCGGTGACTTCAGCTTCACCGGCCAGTACAACTGGACCCACCGCCACACCCGCCAGCAGTTCCCGGGTGACCCGAAGGAAGACATGCTCGATGTCAGCTTCAGCGCCACCACGCTGCCGCGGGTGAAGTCGAACCTGGGCGTCAGCTGGGACAAGGGTGCCTGGGGTGCCAGCCTGTTCGGCAGCTATCTGGGCCGGGTTGCCAACTACGACAACGATGCGTGGACTGAAGCTACCTGGCGCTTCAACGCCGGCGCGCGCTACGACATCACCGACCATCTGCGTGTATCCGTGTCGATCAACAACCTGTTCGACAAGATGCCGCCGAAGGACCCGACCTGGTCGAACTACCCGTACTACGACACCTCCTGGTTCGACAGCATGGGCCGCAGCTACTACGTGCAGCTCACCTGGAAGCTGGGCGGCAAGGCGCTGTAAGGCCAGCCCGCATGTAGTGCCAACAAGGCCCGCCACTGGCGGGCCTTGTTGTTTGTGCAGGCCTTGGTAGTACCACCAGCCGACACTACCTGGACTGCACAGTGGCAGCTCTTCTCCACAACCGCTGTGCGCAATGGATGGGGAAGGTTGTGGACAACTGCGTGCAGGACTTGCGCTGCAAGGCTTTCAAAATGGTGGTGAATTTTTAACCAATGTACTACAGCGAAGACAGGCGGCTTTTTTGTAGGAGCGGCGTAAGCCGCGAAGCTCGTACATCAACAGGTGGCACAGGCTCCCGCGGCTGCAGGAATATCAGCTTCGCGGCTTACGCCGCTCCCACAAGCAAGCGCTGGCTACTCAACTTGTGGGAGCGGTGTGAACCGCGAAGCATGTACATCGTCAGGTTGCATGGGAGCTTGGAGCTTCAAGAAGGCCAGCTTCGCGGCTTATGCCGCTCCCACAAGCAACTCTGTTGCGCACAGGATTTCTCCACAGCCGCTGTGTGCAATGGATGGAGAAGGCTGTGGACAACTGCGCGCAGGCCCTGCGCTGCAAGGCTTTCAAAAAAGTGATCAAATTTTGACCACACAACAAATCACACATACAACAAGGCCCCGCAATGCGGGGCCTTGTTGGTACTGCAGCATCCAAAGGATCAGACGTTGAAGCGGAAATGCAGCACGTCGCCTTCCTTGACGATGTAGTCCTTGCCTTCCAGGCGCAGGCGGCCGGCTTCCTTGGCGCCCTGCTCACCCTTGAGGTTGATGAAGTCCTCGTAGCTGATGGTTTCGGCGCGGATGAAGCCACGCTCGAAGTCGGTATGGATCACGCCTGCTGCCTGCGGCGCGGTCGAACCAGCGCGCAGCTGCCATGCGCGCACTTCCTTCACACCTGCGGTGAAGTAGGTCTGCAGGCCGAGCAGCTTGTAGCCAGCGCGGATCACGCGGTTCAGGCCCGGCTCTTCCAGACCCAGGTCCTTGAGGAACTCATCGCGGTCGGCGTCATCCAGCTGCGCCATTTCTTCTTCGATCGCCGCACACACCGGCACCACTTCGGCACCTTCGGCCTCGGCGCGCGCGCGCACCACGTCCAGCAGCGGATTGTTCTCGAAACCGTCTTCAGCGACGTTGGCGATGTACATCAGCGGCTTCAGCGTGATCAGGAACATGTCACGGATCAGAGCCTTCTCATCGGCATCAAGGCCGGCCGAACGCGCCGATTTACCCTGGTCCAGCGCCGAAGCCAGCTTCTCCAGCACCGGCTTGCGCGCCAGTGCTTCCTTGTCGTTGGCCTTGGCTGCGCGGGTAGCGCGATCCAGTGCCTTCAACACCGATTCCAGATCAGCCAGCGCCAGCTCGGTATCGATGGTTTCGATATCGGCGATCGGGTCGACCTTGTTGGAAACGTGGATGACGTTGCCGTCTTCGAAGCAGCGCACGACGTGGGCGATGGCATCGGTCTCGCGGATATGGGCCAGGAACTTGTTGCCCAGGCCTTCACCCTTGGACGCACCAGCGACCAGACCGGCGATGTCGACGAACTCCATCGTGGTCGGGATCACCCGTTCCGGCTTGACGATTGCCGCCAGCGCATCAAGGCGCGGATCCGGCACCGGCACCACGCCCGTGTTCGGCTCGATCGTGCAGAACGGGAAGTTGGCCGCAGCGATACCCGCCTTGGTCAGCGCATTGAACAGGGTCGACTTGCCGACATTGGGCAGACCGACGATGCCGCATTTGATACCCATGCTTGAACTCCCGTGAATGGAAAATCGGGAATGGAGAAGCGGAAGGGCCTATCGCCGTTCCATTCCCCATTCCCCATTTTTCGCTCACTTGGTGGTGTGCAACCGCTTCATTGCTTCGCTGAAATCGCCGGCTACCGCCAACGGCATCACGTCGATGGCCGCATCGATTGCCTGCGCCATCAGTATGGCGTCGTCTGGCGACGGACGGCCCAGCACCCAACCCACCACGCGGTCCTTGTGACCGGGATGGCCGATGCCAAGACGCAGACGGTGGAACTTGCCATGACCGAGCAGACGGATGGTGTCACGCAGGCCATTCTGGCCACCATGACCGCCGTCGAACTTGAGCCGAGCCACGCCGGGCGGCATGTCCAGTTCGTCATGTGCAATCAGGGTTTCTTCCGGCTCGATCTTCCAGAACCGCTGCGCGGCGGTGACCGATTTACCGGCGAGATTCATGTAAGTGGACGGCTTCAACAGCCATACCGGCTGTCCAGCAATCTCGACCTTGGCGACTTCGCCAAACAATTTGCTTTCCAGCGCCCAGCGCGCGCCCTGCCGCTCTGCCAGGGCCTCAACGAAATGAAACCCAGCGTTGTGCCGGGTTCGGGCGTGTTCGGGTCCGGGGTTGCCGAGACCAACGATCAATCGCAAGCCAGTCATCTGTCAGATACACCTGCTGCGCCCGCTCCGAAGAGCGGGCGCAACATAGCCGATTACTCGGCTGCTGCTTCTTCTGCAGCGGCGGTCTTGGCGATGACAACTGCGTCGTCATGGCCCTTGCCCAGCTTCAGTGCCGGGATTTCAACGCCAGCCGGCAGCTTCAGGCCCGACAGGTAGATCACGTCGCCAGCCTTCAGGGCGCCCAGGTCGACTTCGATCGACTCCGGCAGGTCCTTCGGCAAGCAGGCGATAGCCACTTCCTTCAGTTCGTGGGTGACCAGTACGTCGGCAGCCTTGCCAGCCGGCGAGGTGTCTTCGTTGATGAAGGTCAGCGGCACCGAAGCGTGCAGCACTTCATTTTCGTTCACGCGCTGGAAATCCAGGTGCATGACCAGCTGCTTGTACGGGTGACGCTGCATGTCACGCAGCAGCACCTTGTGGATGGTGCCGTCGAGGTTCAGGTCGATGATCGAGGAGTAGAACCAATCGTTGAACTGGGCCAGCCAGATTTCATTGTGGTTGAACTCGACCTTCACCGGCTCCTTGTCACCGCCGTAAACGATACCCGGGACCACACCGGCATGACGCAGGCGGCGGCTCGCACCCTGACCTTGCACGTCACGACGGGCGACTTTGATTTCGTGGGACTTTGCCATGTTGACTACTCTAGGTTGTTGCACCGCCTCGCGGCGCTGCGTAAAGACTCTTCCGCGACCAGAAGAGCCTGTTGTGATCCCCGGACAAGCCGGGGACCGGATCCATCAATCCACGTACATCGAGCTGACCGACTCACCGAAGGCGATGCGACGCATCGTCTCGGCCAGCATTTCGGCCACGCTGATCTGGCGGATCTTGGGACAGACGCGGGCCACTTCGGAAAGCGGAATCGTGTCGGTCACCACCAGCTCATCGAGCTGGGAGTTGTTCAAATTGTCCACCGCCGGGCCCGAGAGCACGGCGTGGGTGCAGTACGCGGCAACCTTGAGTGCACCGCGCGCCTTGAGGGCGGCAGCGGCAGCGCACAGGGTGCCGGCGGTGTCGACGATATCGTCGACCATTACGCAGGTCTTGCCTTCAACGTCACCGATGATGTTCATCACGGTGGCAACGTTGGCACGCGGGCGGCGCTTGTCGATGATGGCCAGGTCGGCATCATCCAGGCGCTTTGCCACGGCGCGGGCGCGTACCACGCCGCCTACGTCCGGGCTGACCACGATCAGGTTGTCGGTGCCGTAGACGCGCCAGATGTCGGCCAGCAACAGCGGCGACGCATAGACGTTATCGACCGGCATGTCGAAGAAACCCTGAATCTGATCGGCGTGCAGGTCGACCGTGAGGATCTGGTCGGTGTGCACGGCCGAGAACATCTTTGCAGCAACCTTTGCGGTGATCGGCACGCGCGAGGAGCGCATGCGACGGTCCTGGCGGGCGTAGCCGAAGTACGGTACCACCGCAGTGACGGAGGCGGCGCTCGCGCGCTTGAGCGCGTCGATGATCACCAGCAGTTCCATCAGGTTTTCGGCACTTGGAGCGCCGGTGGACTGAACCACGAAAACGTCCTGCTTACGCACGTTCTCCTGGATCTCGACCTGCACTTCACCATCGGAAAACTTGGAAACCAGTGCCTTGCCCGGTCTTACCCCGAGTTCCTTGCAGATGCTCTGCGCAAGGTGTTTATTGGCATTGCCGGAAAAGACCAGCAGGTTCGGGGAATCTTGCATGACAGCTCTCTCGGGCGGGGGCGAGTAGCAAATGGAAACGTGATTACTGCAGCGATGGCGCGGGTGTCGCAGGCGCACATCCATTGCGCTTACAGCGTTGGGAGTGTGTGGCAGGGGCGGTAGGATTCGAACCTACGAATGCCAGGATCAAAACCTGGTGCCTTGGGCCTCTTGGCGACGCCCCTGCATCAAACAATTCCCGTCGTTTCCAGCGCATCAAGCAGTGGCGAGCGATCAACACCCGCAGCTACCCAAGCTCGCAGTTGCGACGGCAATTCCGCCAAGGCCTGCTCTGCAGCAGCGCGCGTAGCGAACTCGACGAAACAACCGCTTCCCGACCCCGTGAGTCGTGCCCGACCAATACCTGACAAGGCCTGGAACGTCGCCTCGATGGCAGGTTCCTGGCGCCGTAGTACCGGCTCGAACGCATTTCCGAGGACGGTCCCGGAAGCGAAGTCCGCTATTTTCACGGGCTTGGCATCCCGCGTCAAATGCTGTGAGCGAAAAAGTTCAGCCGTGGGTACGTGAACACCCGGATCCACCAGCAAATACCATGCTTCCGGCAATTCTATCGGCGTCAGCAATTCGCCCACACCTTCGGCCCAGGCGCTGCGCCCGCGCACAAATACCGGCACATCGGCACCTAGACCGACACCCAGCGCGGCCAGCGCATCCTCGTCCAGCCCGGTGCCCCACAGCGCGTTCAGCGCCACCAGCACCGTCGCCGCGTCAGATGAGCCACCGCCAAAGCCGCCGCCGGCCGGAATCCGCTTTTCGACCCGGATATCGACACCTTTGCCGCAATTGGTCGCATTTTTGAGCGCGATGGCCGCACGAACCACCAGATCATCAGCTTCGGCAACGCCAGCCACCGATGGCCCGTCGCGATGCACCTTGCCGTCTTCACGCAGGCGCAGGCCGATGCGATCCCCCCAATCCAGCAGCCGGAAGACGGTCTGCAGCACGTGGTAACCATCAGCACGGCGGCCGGTGATATGCAGAAACAGGTTCAGCTTGGCCGGGGCCGGCCAATGCGACCAGCCCGCGACGTCAACAACGGCAGTCATGGCGCGTCCGCACCCCATTCATCCACGATCAGACGGACCTTGGCGTCGCCATTGACCGCTTCGATCCGGCGCGGCACGGACGGACGCCCGGCTTGCGCCGGATACCAGTCCAGATAATCCACCTGCCAGCCCTGCTGGCGTAGCACCCGCGGCCGCCCTTCAGCGTCGAAACCAAGGTGCTCGGGGCTGGCACCGGCGCTGGGCAGGCCCCGTACCCACTCCGCCAGCTGGGCGACCGGGATTTCCCAACCGGTGGCCTGCAACAGCAGCTGGCCGGCGTCATCGGCCGTGCGCGGACCGCCTTCAAGGCCGTCCAGACGCACCGCCTGCCCGGACTCACCGCCGCTGAGCTGCCAGCTCTGGCGGGTGACCGGCGCCGCCAGACTGACCTGATAGGCCGGCCCGCGCTGCAGCCAGTCGATCCGGCCATTGCCGCCGTTGCGCCCCTTGCTGATCGCTACCCGGCCCTGGAAGGACCAGTTCGGCTGCGCCTGCAAGGCGGCCTGCCGCTGTTGCTCGGCCGCCTGTGCCTGCGCGGACACCTGCGCCACTTCAGCCGCTACCGGTGCCGCCTGACGCTTGGGCACCGAACCACAGGCAGCCAGCGTTCCTACCATCAGCAGCGCCAACGGCGCCCGCCACATCATTACGTTCATACACCCAACTTTTCGATCGCACGCTGCAGCGCGCGGTTGTCCGGATCCAGCTTGCGGGCCTCATCGAAGTAGCGCCGGGCTTCGTCTTTCTGGCCCAGCACCCACAGCACTTCGCCTACGTGCGCAGCGATCTCCGGGTCCTTGTTCAAGGTCCAGGCACGGCGCAGATGCACCAACGCCTCGTCGTTGCGGCCCAGGCGATACAACACCCAACCGTAGCTGTCGACGATGGCGGCATTGTCCGGCTCGGCCACGCGCGCGCGGTCAATCAGCTCCAATGCCTCCTGGTAGCGCTGGGTGCGGTCCGCCAGGGTGTAGCCCAGCGCATTGAGCGCCGCCACGTTCTCGGGCTCGGCAACCAGCACCTTGCGCAGATCAGCCTCGGCGCGCGGCACATTGTCATTGCGCTCCCAGGCCAGCGCACGGGCGTACAGCAAGGCACTGTCATCGGGAAACGCAGCCAGGCCACGCGCCAGCACATCGAATTCGGCCTTGGTCTGGCCATCGCGCAGCTGCAGCTCGGATTCGAGCAGATAGGCGTCGCGGCGCACATCGTCGTCCAGCGAGGCATCGGCCTGCACCGCCTGCACTTCCTTGGCAGCGCGCGCCTTGTCACCCATCAGGTGCAGCGCATTGACCGCGCGCAGCTGCGCCTCACCGCGATGCTCGCCACCGGGCACGCCGTGATACCAATCCACGGCCTCTTGATAGCGCTTCAGGTATTCAGCGATCTTGCCCAGCAGCAGGCGCTGGTCGGGGTCCGGCTTGCTGGCCTTGGCTGCGATGTCCTGATACAGCGCCAACAGCGCTACATCGTCCTTCTGCTTGGCCAACAGCGAGGCACGCATGCCCCAGCTCTGCAGGTTCTGCTCACCGACCGACAACACATGTTCGGCGGCAGCGGTCTCACCCAGCGTGTCATAGGCGATGGCCAGCGCACCGCGCAGCTCGTCGTCCTTCTCCGCCTTGGGCTCGATGCCCTTGAGCAGGGCCAGCGCCTCGTCCTTCTTGCCGGCCTGGTTGAGCTGGGAGGCATGCAGCAGCGCCACCCGCGGCTCATCCGGGAAGCGTCGCACCACCTCGCCCACCATCCGCCGCGACAGTTCCGGGCTCTCCATGCGCAGGGCCAGCCGGCCAAATTCCTGCCAAGCCTCCAGATCATTGGGGATCGCATTGGCATCCACCAGCATGCCAAGCACCTGCGCTGGCACCGCCGGATCGCGGCCACCGGTGGCAAGGGCCAGCAGCGCATAGCGCCAGGCCCGCGGCTCAGGTGAACGCAGCACCGCCAGCAGCTCCTTGCGGGCCAGCTTGGCGTCGCCATTGCGCATGGCCAGCGCGCCACGGGTGCCGCGCACCGCTACCGAACCGGGATCGCGTTGTGCCCACAGGGCCAGCGCCTGCTCGGCGCGGTCGGCGTCATCGGCCAGCATGGCGATGCGGGTGGCACGCTCGGCCAGACCCACGTCACCCTTGGCTTCCTGGGCGGCCTGCAGGTACCAGCGGGCGGCGTCGGGCAGCTTGCCCGCCTGCAGCGAGAACTCGCCGGCCAGCACCGGGGTCAGCGGCAGGCCTTCAGCCGCCAACGGCGCGCGAATCGGCGCAGCTGGGGCCGCCAGCGCCGGAAAAACCGGCAGGGAAAGCAACAGAACGGTGCATATGCGATTGAATACGGGCATCTGGCGCAACCGGGCCGTAAAATGGCGGCCTTCAACAGCCAGCAGCTTATCGCAAGCAACTGAACAGATGACCCTGTGGGTGCTCGGACTGAATCACCAGACTGCGCCGGTAGAACTGCGCGAACGCGCTGCCTTTGGCGGAGACGCCTTGCCGCGCGCGATGGATTCATTGCGGCAGACCCCGCAACTGGCCGAGGCGGTGCTGCTGTCCACCTGCAACCGCACCGAGCTGTATGCCGTTGCCGAGGACAGCAAGGCCCTGAGCCATTGGCTGGAACACCACGCCGGTAGCCTGCAGGGCTATCTCTACCAGCACAGCGACGGTGAAGCCGTACGCCACCTGTTCCGGGTCGCCACCGGGCTGGATTCGATGGTGCTCGGCGAACCGCAGATCCTGGGCCAGGTAAAAGATGCCTGGGCGCTGGCCCACGACAGCGGCGCAATCGGGCAACAATTGGACCGGTTGTTCCAGCAGACCTTCTCCGTGGCCAAGCGTGCCCGCACCGACACCCGCGTCGGCGCCAACCCAATCTCGGTGGCCTCCACTGCGGTGCGGCTGGCGCAGGACTCGTTCGCGCGCATGGACGAATCCACCGTGCTGCTGGTCGGTGCCGGCGAAACCATGGAACTGGTCGCCAAGCATCTGAGCGACGCCAAGGTGAAGCGGCTGCTGATCGCCAACCGCACGCTGGCCAATGCGCAGGATCTGGCCAGCCGCCACGGCGGCGTGGCGCTGCCCTTGACCGAGCTGGAGCGCCATCTGGGCGAAGCCGACGTCGTGTTCTCGGCCACCGCCGCACGCGAGCCGGTGATCCTGCATCGTCAGGTCGCCAACGCGCTGCGCCTGCGCCGGCACAAGCCGATGCTGCTGTTCGACCTGGCCGTGCCGCGCGATATCGAAGCCGAGGTTGGCACGCTGGCCGACGCCTACCTGTACACCGTGGATGACCTGGAGCGGGCGGTGGAAGAAAACCGCCGTGGCCGCCGCGAGGCCGCCGCCGAGGCCGAATCCATCATCGACCTGCAGGTCACCCGCTATCTGGAAAACCTGCGCGCCGCACGCCTGCAGGCACCCATCCGGCAGCTGCGGGCGTTCGGCGAGGCAACCCGCGCCGAATTGCTGGCCAAGGCCCGGCAACAGCTGGCCCATGGCAAACTGCCTGACGAAGTACTGGAGCAGCTGGCGCACGGCTTGACCAACCGCCTGCTGCATCCACCCACCGCCGCCCTGCGCCAAGCCGCGCAGGATGGCGATACCGATCTCACCCGCGCCGCCGAGCGCCTGTTCCCGGCCACACCCGGGTATCACCACCCTGTTGCGAGGAATGATGACGCCGACCCTGCGCCGTAAGCTGCTGGCACTGGCCGAGCGCCGAGAAGAACTGGAACGCCTGCTTTCCGAACCCGATGTCGTCGCCGACAACGAGCGTTTCCGCAATCTTTCCCGCGAATTCTCGCAACTGGAACCCATCGCCAACGCGCTGGCCGACGAAACCCGTGCTCTGGCAGATCTTGCCTCGGCCGAAGCCATGCGCAACGACCCGGAACTGCGCGAGCTGGCCGAAGAAGAAATCGCCAGTGCACAGGCCCGCCTGCAAGCGCTGGACGAGGAATTGGCGCTACTGCTGGTACCGCGTGACCCGCGCGACGAAGGCAATCTGTTCCTGGAAGTGCGCGCTGGCACCGGCGGCGATGAAGCGGCGATCTTTGCCGGCGACCTGTTCCGCATGTACGCCCGCTATGCCGAGCGCCAGGGCTGGAAGGTAGAGATTGAATCCGACAACCCCGGCGAACACGGTGGCTACAAGGAAGTGGTGGCACGCGTGGTTGGCCGCGGCGCCTATTCCAAGCTGAAGTTCGAATCCGGCACGCACCGTGTGCAACGCGTACCGGCGACCGAATCGCAGGGCCGCATCCACACCTCGGCCGCAACGGTGGCAATCATTCCCGAAGCCGATGATGTCGAAGACGTGGTGATCAACCCCGCCGATCTGCGCGTGGACACCTACCGCTCCTCCGGCGCCGGCGGCCAGCACGTCAACAAGACCGAGTCGGCGATCCGCATCACCCACATCCCCACCGGCGTGGTGGTGGAATGCCAGACCGAGCGCAGCCAGCACGCCAACCGCGACAAGGCGATGAAACGCCTGAAGGCGCAGCTGCTGGATGCCGAGCGCAGCAAGCAAGCCGCTGCGCAGGCCGAATCGCGCCGCCTGCAGGTAGGCAGTGGTGACCGCAGCCAGCGCATCCGCACCTATAGCTTCCCGCAGGGCCGCATCACCGACCACCGCGTCGAAGGCCTGACCCTGTACGACCTGCCCAACATCATCGAGGGCGGCCTGGACGATTTGATCGCCCGCCTGCAGCACGAGCATCAGGTGGATGAGCTGGCGCGGTTGGCTGAAGGGACGTAAGCGCTTTGCTCCCTCCCTTATGCGCAGCATAGGGGAGGGGTAGCTTTGGCTTTGGCTGCTGCTTCTGGATTTGGCCTTAGTCACCAGCCCAGAGCAAAATCAAAAGTCACCCCTCCCCAGCCCTCCCCTACGCTGTCGCGTAAGGGAGGGAGCAGAGCAACAAAGCAAAGCCAGGCCCATGACCAACGAACGCGACCAGCTCCGCCATGCCGTCACCCGTCAACCCGGTGACTTCATCGCCTGGGTGATGCTGGCCGACGCCGAGCTCGGCGCTGGCGACATGGCCGCAGGTGAGGCCGCAGCAGCAAGAGCCCTGCAACTGCGTCCGCAGCATCCGGAAGCTCTCGCCCGGCTCGGCCGCGCCCGCTGGATGCAAGGCAGGCATGACGAAGCCGCCGCACTGCTGCAGCACGCCTGCCAGCTTGCCCCGCAGCACCCCGGCATGGCCTTGTGGCTGGGTCATGTACTGGAAGACGCCAACCAACCCGAAGCCGCCGCCGATGCCTATCGACGCGCGCATACCTTGGCGCCGGACGAAGCCTATATGGCCGCGCAGCGCCTGAACTGGCAGCGCCGGCTCTGCGATTGGCGCGACCTCGACGCACTCTCGCAGCAGGTACGCCGCGCGGTCGCGCAAGGCAATCCCGCCGTTGAGCCCTTCGCCTTTCTCAGCGAAGAGGCCAGCGCCGCAGAACAACTGGCCTGTGCGCGGCAACGTGCCAGCGTGCTGGCCCAAGCCATTCCGCGCCTGCCGGCAACGCAGGTGCGCGCGCAAGGCGCGCTGCGCGTGGGCTTTCTTTCCAACGGCTTCGGTGCGCATCCGACCGGCCTGTTGACGGTCGCCTTGTTGGAGCATCTGCACGCACAGCCGCAACTGCAGATACATCTGTTCGCGCTCAACAGCGACGACGGCAGCGGCATCCGCCAACGCCTGCAGGCCGCTGCCGGGCAGCTGCATGACGTCAGCGGCCAAGCGCATGCGGTAATTGCGCAGCGTATCCGCGCCGCTGGCATCGACCTGCTGTTCGACCTGCGCGGTTGGGGCGGTGGTGGCACGCCCGAAGTACTGGCCATGCGCCCGGCACCGCTGCAGTTGAACTGGCTGGCCTACCCCGGCACCTCTGGTGCGCCATGGATCGACTACGTTGTCGCCGATGGTTTCGTGCTGCCGCCAGCTTTGGAATCAGGTTTCAGCGAAAAGGTGCTGCGCCTGCCACGCGCCTTCCAGCCTTCGGACAACACGCGCCCTGTTCAGTCACCGCCCTCGCGCAGCGACTGCGGCCTACCGGAAACCGGCGTGGTGTTCTGCTGCTTCAACAACAGCTACAAGCTCAATCCTCGCAGCGTCGAGCGGCTATTGCAGATACTGCTTGGCGTTCCTGGCAGCGTGCTGTGGTTGCTGTCCGGGCCAGGCAAGGCCGACCAGCGCCTGCAGCAAGTCGCCCGCCAACGCGGTGTGGATCCAGCAAGACTGGTGTTCATGCACAAACTGCCGCATCCGCAATATCTGGCCCGCTACCAGCATGCCGATCTGTTCCTGGATACACACCCCTACAACGCCCACACCACGGCGTCCGACGCGCTATGGGCTGGCTGCCCGGTACTGACCGCACCGGGCGATACCTTTGCCG
The DNA here is from genome assembly GCF_056760235.1 of Stenotrophomonas sp. STEN018. Taxonomy (NCBI): domain Bacteria; kingdom Pseudomonadati; phylum Pseudomonadota; class Gammaproteobacteria; order Lysobacterales; family Lysobacteraceae; genus Stenotrophomonas; species Stenotrophomonas sp. STEN018. The sequence goes on along the minus strand of NZ_JBRREK010000013.1, from coordinate 39,511 downwards.
CGCGCGTGGCGGGCAGCCTCAACCATCACCTGGGCATGGGCTATATGAATGTCGCCGATGACCAAGCCTTCGTCGCCACCGCAATCGCATTGGGTAATGATGCCGCCGCCCTGCAGGCCACGCGCCAGCAGCTGAGCGAAGCCCGCGAGCGCAGCAACCTGTTCGACATGGCCGGCTTCGCCAGCGACCTGACCCAGCTGCTGCAACAGCTGGCCAGCGCCCATGGCTGGCGCGACGCTGACATTGGCTGACATGCGATTGGGTTAGGCTCGGCATTCCACAAGGAGCGACCATGGGCAAGCTCAAGCGCAAGGCGTACGAACAGTTGCTGGAACCGATGCAGCTGGAACTGGCCAACATGGCACGCTGGGCCCAGCACTGCGGGCAGCGCGTGCTGGTGCTGTTCGAAGGCCGCGACACCGCCGGCAAGGGCGGCGTCATCCAGGACATCGCCAAACACGTCAATCCGCGCCAGTGCCGGGTGGTGGCGCTGCCCAAGCCCAACGAGCGCGAAGACAGCCAGTGGTACTTCCAGCGCCATATTGCGCACCTTCCCGCCGCCGGCGAGATCGTGCTGATGGACCGCAGCTGGTACAACCGCGCCGGCGTTGAAAAGGTGATGGGCTACTGCACCGATGCGCAGTACAAGGCCTTCCTCAAGCAGACCCCGGCATTTGAAAAGCTGCTGGTGGACGATGGCATCCTGCTGTTCAAGTACTGGCTGTGCGTGGACCAGGAACAACAGGAAAAGCGCTTTGCCGAGCGCCGCGACGATCCGCTCAAGGGCTGGAAGCTGTCGCCGATCGACCTGAAATCGCGGCAGGAATACAACGCCTACACCCAGGCCCGCGAAGCCATGCTGGAAGCCACCCACACCGCACAGGCACCGTGGACGCTGGTCGATTTCAACGACCAGAAGCGTGGCCGCTTGACCCTGATCCGTGACCTGCTGGATCGCCTGCCGGATACCCACATCGACGAGCCCGTCATCGAGCTACAGCCGCTGCCGGGAAAACCCAAGAAAGAAAAGTACGGCGTCGTGAAGCCGATTGCGCCGTTCGCGGTGGATGAAGAAGCAGCCAAACCATAGCGCGCGCCCGGCCCCTGTAGTGCCGAGCCATGCTCGGCAGAGGCTTTCCAGCAGTGCCCCAAAGGCTGCCCTCACCCCAACCCCTCTCCCGTGAACGGGAGAGGGGCTTGTAGTGCCGAGCCATGCTCGGCAGGGGCGTTACCAACCATGTCGCAGAAACGACGTAAACCGCGAAGCTGGCATTGCGCGGAGAGCTGAAAAGCTACCCCTCCCCAGCCCTCCCCTTCGCTACGCGAAAGGGCGGGAGCGGTTTTCGGCAATCTGCCAGATGGTCACGATACCGCTCCTGCCCCCTCCCTTTCGCGCAGCGAAGGGGAGGGTTGGGGAGGGGTGCTCTTGGCTTCAAAGCTTTTCGCCCCCGCCTCGAAGCTCCAACCCAAAAACCAGCATCCTCAAACCGCCTTACCACCCGCAGCCACAATCGCCTGCTCGATCTCCTGCGCATTCACCGGCCCCAAAAACTGCCTGGCCACCTTGCCGTCGGGCCCAATCAGGTAGGTCATCGGCAAGCCGCGCGGGGTAGCAAAATCCTTCGGCGGGCTGAAGGTATCGATGATGGCGATCGGATACGCCACCGGGTGCTCCTTCAAGAACGCCTGCATCTCGTCCAGCTCGATGTCCTCATACGCCAGGCCTACCACTTCCACATTGCTGCGCATGGCATGCAGTGCCGACAACTCCGGCATTTCCTGCAGGCAGGGTGCGCACCAGGTGGCCCAGAAATTCACCACCACCCACTGTCCACGGTGCGTGGCCAGGTCATAGGTCTTGCCGTCGACGGTCGGCACCTGCAACTGCGGTATTTCCACCGTCTGCTGCACCACGGCGGGCTGCGTCGCCTCCGGCGCGGCCGGTGCCTCAGGTGCAGGAGCCGGCGTAGCCACCGGCGTCTGGGCCGGCTTGCATGCAGCCACGGCCAGCATCAGCAGCACGGCAGGAACGAACTTGTTGATCATCGACTATCTCCGCGCTCTACATAGATGTCATCCACACGGCGCTTGAGCAGTTCGCGCAACGGCAGACGTAGTTGATCCAGGGCATTGCAGGCCGCTTGCCCGAGGCTGTCCTCGCGCATCGGCAGATATTCCTCGGCAACCGGAATACGCAGCTGCGAACTTTCGTACAGTTCATGCAGGCTGATGCTGTCCAGATCGCGCGCCAGCAGCCATTCACCGCGCTCATCACGGCGCAGCACGCCGATGACTTCCATCTGCTCCAGCAACTGCTGCAGCAAAGAGTCGGTGAGCATGGGTTCCAGCAACAACAGTTGATCTTCAGCAAGCCCCTGCCCTTGCTGCCGCGCCTCGCGGAAGCGCCCCAACAGGCGCAGCAGACCATAAAGCTCACAGCCCTGCGGCAGCCGCAACGCCACCGGTTGATAGCGGAATGCGGCAATCGACGAGGCCAGTGATGCACCCAGCAAGACCGACACCCAGCTCAGGTAGATCCACAGCAGCAGGATCGGCACGAAGGCCACCGTGCCATAGAGCTTCTGATAGGACTGGAAACTGCCCAGATACAGGCCCATGCCCCACTTCACCAGTTCCAGCATCAGCACCGCCAGCAGCGCGCCGGGAATGGCGTGGCGCCACTTCACGGTGTGGTGTGGCACCACCCGGTAGATCAGCACCACACAGACGAATTCGATCAGTACCGGGGCCAGCCGCAAGCCAAGATCGGCCAGCCAGCGGCCCTCGGTCGTGCCGAACAAAGGCAGCGACAACACTTTCGCCGAGATCGCCAACGAAGCGGCGGCGAGCAAAGCGCCCAGGGTCAGCACCGTCCAATAGACCAGGAAGCGGGTCAGCTGCGGTCGCGCCGAAGCCACCCGCCAGATGCGATTGAAGGTCTGCTCGACGCTGTTGAGGGTGATCAGCAGCGACACCACCAAGGCCAGGAAACCTGCGGCGGTCAGCTGCCCGGCACTGGCCGAGAACTGCTTCAGATAGCCTTCGGCCGCACGTGCCGCCGAGGGTACGAAGTTGGAGAACACGTAGTCGCTGAGCGCTTCGCTCCAACGGTCGAACATAGGGAACGCCGACAGCACCCCGAACACGACAATAGCCAGCGGCACCAGCGCGAACACCGTGGTGTAGGCCAACGAGCCAGCGGCCTGGAACAGGCGGTCATCGAGGAAGCGCTTCCACAGGAAGCGCCCGAAGCTGACGTTGCGCGCCCGGTCACGCAGGCGCTCCATCCATAGGTTGAGTGAATCCAAAGGTTCCATTCGGCAAGGGTACCCGATGCAAAGCGCGGGCCGCATCGTTGATACTGCCGGTTCCTGTAAGAGTGAGTGAATGCTGCGATGGCGGAAATTCTGGTGCTTTACTACAGCCGTGGCGGTTCGGTGGCCCGGCTGGCGCGGCAGATCGCCCGCGGTATCGGCGAGGTGCCGGGCATGAGCGCCCGCCTGCGCACGGTGCCGCCGGTCGCCGCCGTCACCCAGACCAGTGCCCCGCCTGTACCCGAGGATGGCGCCCCCTACGTGGACATCGCCGATCTGGCCGAATGCGATGGCATCGTGCTGGGCAGCCCTACCCGCTTCGGCAATATGGCCGCGCCGGTCAAGCATTTCATCGATGGCCTGGGCGCGGAATGGGTCAACGGCACCCTGGCCGGCAAGCCGGCGGCGGTGTTCACTTCCACCGCCTCGATGCATGGCGGCCAGGAGTCGACCCTGTTGTCGATGCACCTGCCGCTGCTGCACCACGGCTGCCTGATCGTCGGCATCCCCTTCACCGAGCCGGCACTGAGTCACACCACCAGCGGCGGCACGCCGTATGGCGCCAGCCATGTGGCCGGTACCCAGGATGATCCGCAGCCCACCGACGATGAGGCCGTGCTGGCGCGGGCATTGGGTCGACGGGTGGCCGATATCGCCCGGCGTCTGGCGCAATGAGCGGCCGCAGCCGCGATCTGACCCTGGCCTTGGCGCTGGCGCTGCTGGCTGGGCTGTATGCGTGGTGGTTCCGCGCCGATCGCCATCTGCTGGCAGTGGCCTTGGTGTTTGTGGCGCCGCCGGTAATGTTGTTGCTTGGCGTACTGGCGCAGCGCGCGGTGGCGCGCTTCTGGGCCGGGGTATTGGCGCTGTTCTGGTTCAGCCACGGCGTGATGAGCGCCTGGAGCCACCGCGACACCGCCCTGTATGCGTGGATCGAGATCGTCCTGGCGCTGCTGATCGTGGCCCTGGTCAGCGTCCCCGGCATGCGCGCCCGCTTTGCCGCCAAGAAAGCCCGATAACGCCGGTCTGCCCAGTGTAGAGCCGAGCCATGCTCGGCTGGGGCGTTACCGCGGAACCCGTTTGTAGGAGCGGTGTAAGCCGCGAAGCCGGCATCAATGAAACTGCAGACAGGCTGGTGATCTGATGGGCCACCGGCTTCGCGGCTGACGCCGCTCCCACAAGTGCTGATGCGGCACCAGGCAAGCCCCAGCCAAGCATGGCTCGGCTCTACCTCCATCCTGCCGCATTCCAGACCAGCGTGGCCCGGCGCTGCCTACGGCATTATCATTCGCAGCATCGCGGCCTGTGCCGCTGGCAGTCACCGCAAGGATTTACCGCAATGATGGAAGAACTCCTGATCGTCACCACCGGTGGCACGATCGACAAGATCTACTTCGACGACAAGTCCGACTACCAGATCGGTGATCCGCAGATCGGCATGATCCTGCGCGAACTGGGCGTGACCTTTCGTTTCAACGTGATTCCTATCCTGCGCAAGGACTCGCTGCACATCAGCGACGACGACCGCGAGCTGATCCGCGCCACCATCGCCGCGCAGCCGACCCGCCATGTGCTGGTCACCCACGGCACCGACTCGATGGTCGCCACCGGCAAGGTGCTGGCCACCATTCCCGGCAAGACCATCGTGATGACCGGCGCACTCAGCCCAGCCCGCTTCCGTGGCTCCGATGCCGAGTTCAACATCGGTTGCGCGATCGGTGCGGTGCAGTCGCTGCCTGAAGGCGTCTACATCGCCATGAACGGTCGCATCTGGAATCCGGAGCAGGTCCGCAAGAACGTCGACGCCAATCGCTTCGAATCGCTGTAAGTGGCCAAAAGCACCCGCGCCACTGCCGCATTGGACAAAGCAGGTATCGCCCATGGCGTGCATGCCTATGACTACTCGGCCGATGTCGACAGCAAGGGGCTGGCGGCAGCGCAGGCGCTGGGCATTGCCCCGCCACGCATGTTCAAGACGCTGATGGCGTGGGTGGACAAACAGCCGCTGATCGCGGTGATTCCCTCCGATCAGCGCTTGTCCTTGAAAAAGCTTGCCGCCTATTGCGGCGGCAAGCACGCGCAGATGATGGAAGTACCCGAAGCCGAGAAGCGCAGCGGCTACAAGGTGGGCGGCATCAGTCCGTTCGCGCAGCAGCGACCGGCCAAGGTGGTGTTCGCCGCCAGTGCCGCACAGCACGACACGCTCTACATCAACGCAGGCCAACGCGGCCTGTTGTTGGACATCGCCCCGGCTGACGCTTTGCAGGTACTGCAGGCCAGCTGCGCCGATATCTGCGAAGACTGAGTTGCGCTCACCGGCATGAGTCCGGCTGCAGCGCCGGACTCATGCACAGTAACAAGCAATGCCTTGGGCTAGAACGTGATCGACCAACCATTGAGTCGCCCGGTATCGCCACTGGCCTTGTCGTTGACACGCAGCTTCCAGGTGCCATTCAGGGCCTCATTGGAAAGATCGACCTCGAAGGTCTGCTTGATGTCATCGGCACTGCCTCCTTCGTAATTGCTCAGCAGATAGGCGCGGCCGCCAGGTGCGAGCAGCTCCACTTTCAGGTCGCCACGCCAGCTATGGCTTATGTCCACCTTTACCGGGGTGGCCGCCGGCGCATTGGCAGTACGCCCGGATACGCTGATCACAGTTTCCACGGTGCGGTTGTCGAGGATATCCGCGCCCTCGTTGCTGCTATAGGTCTGTGCCGGGAGCAGACCCCAGCTTGCCTTCAAACGCAGGCCTGAGTAGGCCGAGTAGCCGGTCAACATGACGTGGTATTTGCCTGCCACAGGAACCGGAATGCTGCAGCTTTCGGCATTGCCAGCGCGGAACGGACGGCAGTCGTAGCTGGAGGAAGTGGGACGACTGGCCGCGCGCACGTACAGATCGGCATCGCCGTTGCCGCCGGCAATACTGATCAGCAGATTCGACGCACCAGCAGGCACCTGCACGCTGTAATAGCGGTTGCTGCCTTTACTGCCTGCCAAGCCAGTCAACGCCACACCGTTGTCCAGTTCGGCCGCCGGGTCGGGCTCCGGTTCCGGTGGCAGCGGGCCACCCAGTGCTACTGCCACGGCCGCCTGCGCATTGACGATGCCAGCACCAATCTCACGGTCAGGCGTAGCAGGAAAAGGCGTCACCGTAGCCTTGATCAAGGCCTCAATCTCAGCCGGCGTACGCACCGGGTTGGATACCTGCTGCACCAGCGCCACCACGCCCGCCACATGTGGTGTCGCCATCGATGTCCCGCCATAGGAGGCGTAGCTCTCGCCAGCCGGGCCCTTGCTGCCGCTGTTGAGGGTGGAAAGGATGCCGCTGCCCGGTGCAGCCACATCCACCAAGGGACCATGGTTCGACTGCTGGCTGCTGCTCCAGATTGAACGCTTGCCGGCGCTATCGCTGGCACCAACGGCGATGACGTTGTTGCAGTTGGCAGGCGAGGCGTTGGCCACATTGACGTTGCTGTTGCCGGCTGCGATGACCAGGGTTGCGCCCTTGCCTACCGCGCTGTTGATCGCGTTCTGCATGGTGCTGCCGCAGGCACCTGCGCCACCCAGGCTGAGATTGATGACCTCGGCCGGATGAACATTGGCAGGCACGCCAGGCACCGCTCCGCCCGCCGCCCAGACAATCGCATCGGCGATATCCGAGGTATAGCCGCCACAGCGACCCAGCACGCGTACCGGCACGATCCGGGCGCCAGGTGCAACGCCGGCCACACCCTTGCCGTTGTTGGTCACCGCAGCGATGGTGCCGGCCACATGGGTGCCATGCCAACTGGAGTTCTGCGCGCCGTGGCTGCCACCACATTGATTCGCCGTCACCCAGTCACCAGGGTCGCTGGCATCGCCATCACGACCATCGCCATCATTGGCCACTTCAACATCACCAATGAAGTCATAGCCAGGCAGAACATTGGCATTCAGATCGCTGTGGCTGGCAATGCCGGTGTCCAGCACTGCCACCACCACACCCGCCCCGGTCGCGCTGTCCCAGGCCTGCGGGGCTTTGATTCCATATGCACCGGACAGCCCCCATTGCTCACCGAAACGCGGGTCGTTGGGCGCGGCATCGATGGTGTGGCGCCGATCAATCTCGACGTACTCGACATTGCGATCTGCCGCCAAGCGGCGCATCAACGCTTCGGCCTCGATGCGATCCAGCGGGGCGTCCACGCGCACCACATCGGCACCTACGGCCAGTCGCCGCAGGTGCTGCAGATTGCCGGCTCTACCGGCGCGTACCGGCAAAGCATGTGAAGCGGCGGCCAGCGACTTTCTGAGTGCGACCTCGCCCTGCACCTGCGTGCTGTCCTGGCGGAATTTGACGATGAAGCGTTGGTGCGCAGGTGCGGAGTCCAGACCCGCCAGCTGCACCTCCCCGGCCAATGCCGGCATGCACAACAGCAGGGGAAACAGCGAAGCAGTGCCAATTGCCACGAACCCACGGCGAAGCCTACGGTGCGATCTGGATGACATTGTTGAACCCTTCTGCATGGAAGTTGCCGCTTGCGCGGCGCCGGCCCTGCCCTGTGTTCCCGGTGCGGACAGCAGCCCGCACCTGGGCAGAACGCTCCGGACCGGCCCCCGTCACCAATCCGCCTGCAGACAGTAGACATCCACTTTGCGCACTCCCATCGGAGTACTACTCAAACCGCTGTCCCAGCCACAGTCAAAATCTCCCAACGCATCAGTCAGGGAAGCGCGCAGCGCGCGCTTCAATGCATCCTGGCCAACATCAACGCCGGCGATCAGCACCCGTTGCAGGCTTCAATTCAACACACTTCAATTCAAGCAGCCGATGCACACCCGGCACGCCGGTATTTACCCGTGTTCCCTGCCAGCAATACATCGGCAAGACCTGTTGGAACCGTAAGCACTGAAGTCCGCCAACGAGCCAGCAAAAAGCCCCGGCGAAAACGCCGGGGCCAGATCGTATTGCGGCACAACAACAGCATCTTCAATCAGCCATCGGCTGCCGCTTGAACCTTGCTCAACTCAGAATTGGATCGACCAACTGTTGATACGGCCGGTGTCGCCACTGGCCTTGTCGTTGACGCGCAGCTTCCAACTGCCGTTGAGCGCCTCGCTGGACAGGTTCACAGTGAAGGTTTGCTTGATGTCGTCAGCACTGCCACCGGCATAGTTGCTCAGCACGTAGACGCTGCCGTCCGGCGCGACCAGATCCACCTTCAGATCGCCCTTCCAGGTGTGGCTGATATCCACCGTCACCGGCGTGGATGCCGGCGCATTGCCGGTACGTCCGGAGACGGCAATGGCACTTTCCACAGTGGCGTTGTCGACGATGGTGACAGCGTTTGCGTTGCTGTACGTCTGCACGCCACCACTGCCACCACCCGTGCTCCAGCTGGCCTGCAGGCTCACGCCTGAGAACGCAGAGTATGCCGACAACATCACGTGGTAGGTACCCGCGACCGGCGTTGCGAAGCTGCAGCTCTCCGCATTGCCCGTCTTATACGGACGGCAATCATACGTGGCCGTGGTCGGCTGGCTGCCGGCACGCACATACATGTCCGCATCACCGCTGCCACCGGAGCTTGCGATGACCAGGTTGCTCGCACCTGCGGGCACCTGCACGGTGAAGTACTGGGTACTGCTGGCAGCGCCGGCAAGCCCGGTAATCGGCACGCCATTGTTGAGCACCGTGCCGCCCGGATTCGGATTACCACCGCCGTTGGCGGCATCCACTACCGCCTTGGCATTGAGGATGCCCGGGCCGATGCTCTGCGATGGCGTGGCTGGGAACGGCGTGACATTGGCCTTGATCAAGGCCTCGACCTGCGCCGGCGTCTTCGGCGTGGTGGACACCGCCTGCAGCAACGCCACCACTGCAGCCACATGTGGCGTGGCCATCGAGGTGCCGTTGTACGACGCGTAGCTCTCCGCGCCCGGCGTGGTGGTGCCGCTGTTGAGGGTGGACAGGATGTTGGAGCCCGGTGCGGCGATGTCAATCAACGCACCGTAGTTGGAGAAGCTCGAACGCGCGCCGGTGCTGGTGATCGATGCCACCGCGATCACGTTGTTGCAGTTGGCCGGCGAGGCGTTGGAGACATTGATGTTGTCGTTGCCAGCGGCAATCACCAGCGTGGTACCACGGCTGACCGCGCCATTGATCGCCGCCTGGGTGGTGCTGCCACAAGCGCCGGAACCACCCAGGCTGAGATTGATCACCTCGGCCGGATTGGCATTGGCAGGCACACCGGACACGGTGCCACCGGAAGCCCAGACGATCGCGTCGGCAATATCCGAGTCATAGCCGCCACAGGTGCCCAGCACGCGCACCGGCACGATCTTGGCGCCGTAGGCCACGCCGGCTACGCCCTTGGCGTTGTTGGTGACCGCAGCGATGGTGCCGGCCACATGCGTGCCGTGCCAGCTGGAGTTCTGCGCGGCATGGGTGCCGCCACATTGGTTGGCGCTCACCCAATCGCCTGGATCACTTGGGTCGTTATCGCGGCCATTGCCATCGTTGGACACCGTGGTGTCGTTGATGAAGTCATAGCCGGGCAGAAGATTGGCAGCCAGGTCACTGTGGCTGGTGATGCCGGTATCCAGCACCGCCACCACCGAGCCAGCACCATTGGTGACATCCCAGGCCTGATTGGCCTTGATGCCATAGGTGCCGGAGTAGCCCCACTGCTCGCTGTAACGGGTGTCATTCGGGGTCAGGCTGATGGTATTGAGGCGATCGACTTCGACGTATTCGACGTTCGGATCGGCCGCCAATTTGCGCATCAATGTTTCAGCATCGGCGCGGTCCAGCTTGGTATCTGCGCGAACCACATCGGCACCTACCGCCAGTCGCCGCATGTGCTGCACGCCGATACTTTTGCCGGCACGTGCCGGCAGCGCGCTGGCGGCGGAGACCAGGGTTTTCTGCAGGGCGGCATCGCCTGCGGCCTGACGGCTGTCCTGACGGTATTTGACGATGAAGCGCTGGTGCGTCGGCGCGGAATCCAGTCCGGCCAGATGCACATCGCCGGCCCAGGCCGGCGCACATAGAAGCAGGGACGACAACGAGGCAGTGCCAACAACCACCAACCCACGAACGAGCGTACGGCGCGATTTGGATGACATTGATGAGCCCTTCTGCATTGAGAGGAAGCTGCTTGCGCAGCATGCGTCCTACCCGGGGCCCTGCCAGATGCGAAGAGGTTGCTGCCCGGGTAGAACTACCCGAACCAGTCCCCTGTTACCGATCCGTTGGCGGACAGTAAATGGCAGCTGAATCGATGGCAAGAGGGTTACAGCGGAAACCATTGCCCCGTCACATTTACCTACGTGACTGATTTGTAAAGAATATTTAAAAATCCCTTGGTATTACTAGTCTGCACCGCCTGCCGTCCGGACAAAGAAAAACCCGCTGCGAACTGGTCGCAGCGGGTTCCTTCACTCACTTAACTGAGCAGGGAGGCTCAGGCGTCCAGGCGCACCAACCAACCATGACGGTCCGGCTGACGCCCGTACTGGATGTCGGTCAGTTCCTTGCGCAGCGACATGGTCACTTCGCCGGCCGGCGCATTGATATCACCAACCGAGAAATCTTCGCCCTTGAGCTGGCCGATCGGGGTGATCACCGCAGCGGTACCGCAGGCAAACACCTCGGTGATTTCGCCCGAGCTCACGCCCTGCTTCCACTCATCGATGGTGACCTGGCGCTCTTCCACGTTCATGCCGCGGTCGCGGGCCAGCTGCAGCAGCGATTCGCGGGTGATGCCTTCCAGGATGCTGCCCGACAGTGCCGGGGTGACCAGCTTGTTTTCCTTGCCGTAGACCAGGAACACGTTCATGCCACCCAGTTCTTCCAGGTACTTGCCCTCGACCGGATCGAGGAACAACACCTGCGAGCAGCCCTGTGTCTGCGCCTGCTGCTGCGGCAGCAGCGAAGCAGCGTAGTTGCCACCGCACTTGGCCGCACCGGTGCCGCCCTTGGCAGCGCGCGCATAGTCGGTGGACAACCAGATCGCCACCGGTGCAACGCCCTTGGCGAAGTACGGGCCGGCCGGGCTGGCGATCACGTAATAGGTGGCCTTGTGCGCGCCGCGCACGCCGAGGAAGGCTTCATCGCCGATCATGAACGGGCGGAAGTACAGGCTGGCTTCGTCGGCATCGGACACCCAGTCCTTATCCAGCGCGACCAGCTGCTTGAGCGATTCGACGAAGATGTCCGCCGGCAATTCCGGCAGCACCAGGCGGCGCGCCGAACGCTGCAGACGTGCGGCATTGGCTTGCGGACGGAAGGTCCACACCGAGCCGTCAGCGTGACGGTAAGCCTTGATGCCTTCGAAGATTTCCTGGCCGTAATGCAGCACGGCAGCCGCCGGGTCCAGCGAAATCGGGCCATACGGCGTTACCGCCGCATTGTGCCAGCCGGTGTCCTTGTCCCAGCGTACGGCCACCATGTGGTCGGTGAAGTGCAGACCAAAGCCCGGCTTTTCCAGGATTTTGGCGCGCTCCTCGGCGCTACGCGGATGGTCCGAACGGGTGACATCGAAGCTCAACGAAGACTGGGACACCGGATAATTCCTTCCAGATTGCGGGATGGGACAGCCCCGCCGCCACAGCGGCAACGGGGGGTGCAGCACAAACCGTCACCGGCAGCAGCCGGCGCGGCCTTACAGCATGCCAGTTTCCAGGCGCGCCGCCTCGGACATCATGTGACGCCCCCACGGCGGATCGAACACCAGATCGACGTCGGCCTGGGCCACGGTCGGGATCATCTCCAGCTTGCTGCGCACGTCATCGACCAGGATCTCGCCCATGCCGCAGCCCGGCGCGGTCAAGGTCATCTTGACGTCGACTTCGCGCTGGCCGTCGTCCAGGTGCTTGATATCCACTTCGTAGATAAGCCCAAGATCGACGATGTTGAACGGGATTTCGGGGTCGAAACAGGTACGAAGCTGCTCCCACACCAGTTTCTCGACATCTTCGTCGCCGGCGTCGTCGGGTAGTTCCAGCCCCGGCGGCGGCTCCTTGCCGATGGCGTCGCCGTCCTTGCCGGCGATACGGAAGAGATTGCCTTCGACAAACACCGTATAGCTGCCACCCAGCGCCTGGGTGATATAGCCATAACTGCCGGCCGGCAAGGTCACGCTGTCACCCTGCGGCACCATCACCGCCGGGCAATCACGCTCAAAATGGACAGGTTCACTGCTACGGGAATACATGTAGATGGATATGGGGACGCGGTGGCTACCCGCAATGGCGCCATTTTATCCGACTGGGCGGCATCGCCGCTGAAACGCTATGCTGCGGAATCTGTTCGGGAATGCCCATGTCGCCTGTTTCCACCTCGGCCAGCCCTACCCGCCACTGGCTCTGGCCCACTTTGTTGTTGTTGGGAAGCATCACCCTCACCATCGCCTGGCTGCTGGCCGCCCTGAGCACCGGCACTCAAGCCGGCTGGATGGCAGTCCTGGCCGCACTGGAAGCGGCGTGGATGCTGCGTCTGGGTACCTTCCGACCAGGCCCCGCGCGGGCCGGCATTGCCATTTTCACCACGCTGCTGATCGCCTTGGCCGCCAACTGGCTCATCGCCGCGGCCTATGTGGGCGGCCCCATGGGCCTGACCCCATGGGAATCGGCTCTGCGTATGGGCCCGCATTTTGCGTGGACATTACTGTCACTGGCCAACGGTCTGGGCGAGCTGATCTGGCTGAGCATTGGGCTGCTGGTTGCCTGGCGTGTGGGGCGCTGAATCTCGGACGATCACAGTACCCGCGTGAACCTTCATCGAGATATGAAACAAAATGTTAGTTTTTGCACATTGCCGAAGGCCTGATTCGCACATTAGAGCCAGTTAATAATTCGTAATTTCACAACTCCCTCGCACCACTTTTGCGGAGAGTCATGTGAGCATCACGCCACTGAGCAACGCCGTTCGCCTCGCCCTGCTACCCATTTCGACCGCCGCTCTCGCCTTGGGAGCGGCTGGCAGTGCTCTCGCTCAGGACGCTGCGCCCAAGGAAGGCGCCACGAATCTTGATCGCATTCAGGTTACCGGCTCGCGCATCAAGCGCGCCGACCTGGAAACCTCCAGTCCCGTCTTCACCATCGACAGACAGAGCATCGAAAACTCTGGTGCAGCAACGGTGGGCGAGTTCCTGCAGCGCACCCCAGCCATCGCGGGCGCGGCCACCAACCCGCAGGTCAACAACGGCGGCGGTGCCGGTGCAGCTACCGTCGACCTGCGCGGCCTCGGGGTAAACCGCTCACTGGTGCTGGTCGATGGCAAGCGCTGGATCGGCACCATCTCCAACGCCAACGGTGCGGTGGACGTCAACTCCATTCCGATGGGCCTGATCGAACGCGTCGACGTGCTGAAGGACGGCGCCTCGGCGATCTACGGCTCCGACGCCATTGGCGGCGTGGTCAACTTCATCCTGCGCAAGGACTTTGACGGCGTGGAAGCCAGTGCTTTCTATGGCACCTCCTCGCGCGGCGACGCCGACACACAGCGTTTTGATGCCACTTTCGGCCTGGCCGGAGAGAAGGGCCGCCTGATGTTGGGCGCGAGCTATGACAAGGAGGGCTCGGTCAGCGCCGCCAATCGCACCTATTCCAGCCAGCCCTACCAGCTGTATGCCGGTGAAAAGGGCATCGGCGGCACCAGCCGCATTCTGACCGGCCGCTATGTACTTCCACGCGATGTCGCGATTGCCCGCGGTACTACCTTGGATGCGAACTGCGCCAAACCCAGCACTGACAACCCCAACCCCAACGTCGTGCTGACCCGCATCGAGGGGCGGCCGGGCACCTCGGCATCAGACTTCCGCTGCTTCAACGGCAACACCGATACCTACAACTACCAGTCCGACGGCAACCTCAACCTCACCCCGCAGGAACGCACCTCGTTGTTCATGAGTGGCAATTACCAGCTCACCGACAACATCGAGGCCTTCATGCTCGGCTCGTGGATGCGCACCGAGTCCTCGTTCTTCATCGCGCCGCTGCCCTTCGATGGCCGCGCCGACGTCGACGACGTGCCAATCAGCAAGGACAGCCTGTACAACCCGTTCGGCGTGGACATCACCGACGCGCGCCTGCGTCTGCGCAATTTCATCCCCACCCGTACTACCCGGTACGAGACCGAGACCTACCAAATCACCGGCGGCCTGCGCGGCGTGTTCGCTGACAGTACCTGGAGCTGGGATGCGTCCCTTGGCTATGGCCGTACACCGCAGTCCTCGACCGTACGCGGCTATCTGCTCGGCCAGGGCCTGACGGATTCACTTGGGCCCTCGATGATCGATCCGGTCACCGGCAATCCCATCTGTGTGCGCACAGCCGGGAATGCAGCCACGGCCATCGCCGACTGTATCCCGGTCAACTTCATGGGCCCGCCACCCGATGCCAGCACTGCTGCCGGCAAGGCCCAGCTGGCTGCGCTGGAGCTGATCAACCCGACCATCCACAGCACCAGCGAAAATGACCTGAAGTTCTTCAACGCCAACGTCACCGGCGATCTGTTCAGCCTCCCGGCTGGTGCGGTGTCGCTTGCGGTGGGCGTAGAGCGCCGGGTTGAGTCGGCCAGTTCCAGCGCCGACTTCCTGACCATCATCCCACCAGGCAAGACGGTCTGCCGCATCACCCAGGAAGCCTGTACCGGTGGCGACATCAGCGGCAAGTTCGACGTCAATGAAATCTACGCCGAAGCACTGATTCCGCTGCTCGCCGACGCGCCGTTCGCCGAGAAGCTCAACGTCTCGCTCGGCACCCGCTATTCGGACTATTCCAACTTCGGTGGCACCACCAACTCCAAGATCGGCGTGGAATGGAAACCGTTCTCCGACCTGCTGATCCGCGCCACCTATGCCGATGTATTCCGCGCCCCGACCATCGGCGACCTGTACTCCCCCACGGTGCCCAGTGCCAATACCTATGCCGACCCCTGCAATGGCTACAAGGGCGGCAATCCGGTCGCCTGCGCGGGCGTGGCTACCGACGGCTCGTTCCAGCAAAGCAACAACCAGGTGACGTCGTTCCAGATATCGGATCCGGGCCTGCAGCCGGAGCATGGCGATGTGCTGACCTACGGCTTCGTCTACAGCCCAAGCTGGCTGGAAGGCTTCAGCGTCACCGCTGACTACTGGCGCGTGAAACTGGACGACTTCATCGTCAACCTGCCGGAGAACATGCTGCTCAACCAGTGCTTCAACTTCGGCCGTTTCTGCAACACGTTCATCCGCGATGCCAACGGTGACGTCGCGCAGATGACCAACCTGATCGGCAACTACGGCTCGATGAAGACCTCCGGCATGGACCTTGGCTTCCGTTATCAGCTGCCGGAGGGCGCATGGGGCAAGCTGGTGTGGAACCTGGACACCACGTATCTGGCGCAATACGACGTGCAGTTGGTGTCAGGCGACCCGACCAGTGACGTTGGTGCCTTCCCGGGCATTCCGCAGAGCACGGGTCTGGCTGGCACCTTCGTCGACAATGCCTCCTCGGGCTTCGGCAACATGGCCCGCTGGCGCGCGCTCAACGACCTCACCTGGTCGCGCGGCAACCTCAGCGCCAGCCTGACCACCCGCTACGTGCACCACGTGTACGAAGCACCGGACGTGGCGGATGTAACCGAGCCCGGCTATGTTGCCAAGCGTCGGGTACCGTCCTACACCCAGACCGACCTGCAGGTCGGCTACCGCTTCGAAGGCCTGAAGAACAGCTCGATCCAGATCGGCGTGCGCAACCTTACTGACCGCCAGCCGCCGTTGATCTATTCTGGCTTCAACGCCTCGACGGACATGCGGACCTACGATGCAATCGGCCGTTTCTACTGGATGCGCTGGACTGCCCGTTTCTGAGCCAGCAACAGCAACAAACACATCCGCCGCGGCCGATGCCGCGGCGGATGTTCAGGGCACGGACCTGCGTCATTACATCCGCAGCTACGACCACAGCTTGCCGGCGGACATGTGCGGCAAACTGATCGAATCCTTCAACTCGCTTTCCCGCTTCCAGCAGCGCAACGGCCGCGGCGTACGCCCCGGCCTTGACGACAGCGCCTGGACCGAGCTGGATGTGAGCCGGCTTTCCGATGCAGGATTCCTCGCATTCTTCCGCCAGCTGACAAGCAGCGCACTGCAACGCTACAACGCCGATGTCGGCCTACCGATCGCCATTCCTGACAGCCCGTTGCTCAGTCCGCTCATCCTCAAGCGCTACCGCGCCGGTGACGAAGAGAAATTCCAGACACACTTCGATTCAATCAATGAAGTGTGCGACCGCTACCTGGTCTTCCTGTGGTATCTCAATGACGTCGAATCTGGCGGCGAGACCTGGTTTCCCGGCCTGCAAACCGGCGTTGCTCCACGCACGGGAAGACTGCTCATGTTCCCGCCCTACTGGATGTACGCGCATCAGGGCAAGGCATCGCCTGCGCAGGACAAATACATCCTCTCCACCTACCTCAGATTCCCGCAGCGTCAGTCGAGCGTATAGCCAAAACGTTCGACCCAGGGTGCGAGAATGGCCAGCGTCTCGGCGCTGAAATACGCCTGGTAGTTACGCCACCGACCTACCGCACCAGCGTTGAGTGGCTGCACGACCTGCGAGTAGCTCGGTGTGTTGATACGGCGGCTGCGTGAGTTGGCATGGTCGTCGAAAGAAAGTTGCTGTTCCTGCATGGGCAGCGACAGGAACGACATCAGCTCTGACAGCTGCCCAGGAAGATCACCGACCATATCCTCGTAGCGCAGTACGTGCACACGTGCCGGTACAAGCTCGCGCTGCTCATGCCACCAGCTCATGATCGCCGCGTAAGTACGCGCCGTGGACTCCAACGAGGTGAATGCCAAGGCCCCGCCATTGATGCCGAATGCCTGCATGTAACAGCTGAGCACGCAGTCGCACGGATGGCGCAGCAACAGCAGCCAATCCGCAGCCGGAAACAAGCGGGCTACATAAGGCAAGCGCGTCATGGTCAGCGGGTACTTATCAACCAATCGCCCCTGTGGCGTGACGTGGCGCCTTACCTCGTCCCAATAGCGGCGCTTCGCCGCGCCGATGCCATCGGGCGCAAGTGCATCCAGTGCTGCACCAAGATCGTCGCTGCGCCAGCCAGCCGAAGCACGCAGTTGCTCTATCACCACTTCTAGTGCGGGGCGCTCATCCAGAACACCCAGATCCGCATGCGCGTCCAGTATCCGCTCCAGCAGTGTGGTTCCAGAGCGGGGGAATCCGACAAGAAATACCGGGTCCTTTGGCAGCGCCGGATCGGGCAAGACCTGCGCCCAGCTGTTGGGCGCGGGGTGCTGCAGGCGCTGCTGCAGCCAATCCAGCACCGGCGGGTTGCGAGCGTCAGGCAAGCGCTGGCGGAACGCGCTCTCCGCCGCTTCATGCGCCGATGCCAGTGCCCGCATCACCTGCTCGACCTGCCCAAGCTGATCATGATTACGCGCCAGTTCGAACTGCAGCTGCGCCTGCATCGCCGGCGCCAGTTGCCGCTGCAGCCCTTGCTCCAGACGCTGAATAGCGACGTGCTGCTGTTGCTGCCGCCGCAGCACCCGTGCACATGCCAGTTCAAACATTCCCGAAACACGGCCCCCGTGTTCCGGCGTGACAGCCCGCAGCACCTGATCTGCTTCCTCCACCCGGTTCAGTCGCTCCAGTAACAATGCGAACTGAATCCGTGGCTCTGCTGCATCAGGTGCCTCTGCAATCACCTGCCGGTACAGCCGCTGCGCGTCGTCGTCGTTGCCTGCCTGCGCCAGCAGCCATGCCAATACCTGTCGCTCGCTGCGGTTCAACAGCGTCACATTCAACGGCATCAGGCACTGAGCGAGCTCTTCGAACCGCTCCATTTCCGCAAGGCTCTGCGCATACGCCAGACGCACATCGACAGCGTCTGGTTCTCGGACCAACGCGGCACCCAAGAACGTGTTGGCATCTGCAAACCGCGCCTGCCCCAGCAACGACAATCCATACCCCAACAGCCACGCAACGTCATCAGCACCCAGCGCACGCGCGCGCTCAAACGCGCTTCCCGCTGCCAGCGCATCCGCGTCTTCAAGACACACATTGCCCAGGTTCATCCACGCACTCAACGAATCCGGCTGCAGGTCGGCGGCTCTGGAAAACCAGCTGCGCGCCTCCTCCAGCAGGCCTTGCCCAGCCAAGGCCATTGCCAGCACTTCCATTCCTGGTGCAAAGCCCGGCGCCCGGCCAAGCAATCGACGCATCGCGGCTTCCGCCGCACCTTGTCGACCTTGCTGAAGATCCTCCAGCGCGTTTTCCAGCTCAAGCTGCATCGAAACCCCTCGATGGTTACAAAAGAATCCATCCAGACCGGGACGAAATCTTCATTTTCGGCAATCCAAGCGCTAACGCACGCATGTATTCGTCGCTACCTCAACAAGCAGCATAGGTAGTGTTCGGGGACTTGGTAAGTCACTCTTCTCTCTGCACAGGTCAGACCTTACTCAGCCCGAAATTCAGCGGGCACGATGGTCAACCCCGAACCTACCCGGCAATGCCGGGTTTTTTTCTTCGCCCATCCAATGATGGGACGAACAGGGCCATGCGGCGGCCATTCTGAAATCAAAATTCTCGTTGCCAGATTCCAGCTACCGTGCGATGTTTTCATCGCCATCACGGGTACAGCTGGTCTACTGAGATTCTCGAACTTCCGTTCATTTCGACCGACAGGGCAGTGAAGACGAAGTGAGAATCCAGCACCACTCCATACATGGCTCGCAGTCCTTGGACCTGTCCAGCCAAGCGGCAGGGAGCGTACACGCCACAATCGGCCACGGGCGCGGTGCCCGCCTACTGATTCCAGTCGGCTGGATAAGTGTCACCCTGGTACTGACCGGAGTGCTGGAAGTCGGTAGCGGTGATGCCCCTTGGCAACTTGCCGCCCATCACCTGCAGTTATGGCTGGAAGGTGAACTCCGCCTTGCCAGTCGCAGCTATGCCTGGTGGTTGTGCATCGCGGCACCCGCCAGCCTATGGGATCAAATTCCCCGCGCACCGACAATCAGCAGCCACCTCATTCCGCGCGAAATACGCTGCGACCGGGAACTCGCGCGGGCAGTGCTGCATATGGCACGCCGCCGCTGCTTCAGCAACAATCGCGATACAAGCGCCGTAATGGATGGCATGTCAGTACTACGGGACATGCTGATAGAGCGTCAGCAAGCACTGCATAGCCAACTGAATCGCTGCAGCGGACGCACCGCCCTACGCCGTCACCAAACCATGCTTCGCCTGTTGCGCGTACAGCATCTGATCCGATGCAACATGGACGCACGCTTGGATCTCAACCGTTTAGCAGCGATTGCCAACTATTCACCGCCTCACCTGATCCGCATCTACCGCGAAGTATTTGATGAAACCCCGTTCGAATACGCCACCCGCCTGCGCCTGCAGCGCGCCTGGGATCTGGTCTGCACCACTGACCTTTCCATCTGCGAGATAGCTGACGCCTTGGGCTTCGAAACCGAGAGCGCATTCTGTCGTTCTTTCAAACAAACCTTCTCCTGTACTGCAAGCCAAGCCCGACGAAATGGCGCATCCAACCTGTCATCCGTCGGTACATGCAGCCCCGAGCTAAGCCACATCAAGCAGACAGAATTTGTCGGCTGACAAGGTATCTGCCAACAGCTTGCCAGCTCCAGATGGACTTGTGCTTTGACTACGCCCAGTCCAGCTCGGCCCTGGCCGCTGGCCATTCCTGGATGATGCTGACCGGTACGCCCTGGTCACAGGAGCATCCTGCACTGCTCCATCCCGCCGCCGACATGGCAAAGCATCGCATTGGATGTTCAGTCCAATAGGGAGCAATCGAGCTTCCACGCATTGCCACAACGACAACCTGCCCGCCCCTCGGCCCTTTTCGGCTTGGGTCCTGCAGCAGCACGGATGTACCGCAACCACCTCTTTGATGCCCCCGATTCAGCAAGGCCTGAGCACAGCTAAGCACCCTTGTTACTCGTACAGGTGAGGTGATCGCCTCCCCCCTGCGTCTGAAATGAGCAGAGCTCCACAAAAAGCTCAAACGGCGACCGGAGTCACTCCGGTTAACAACGCAGACGTCGCACAACACGACGCTGCGCCCGCCGTCCGTTCTCGCAGACACTCAGGGGAAGAAGCGATGGGCATCAGACATCATTTGATACACGGTTCACAGTCACTCGATCTATCCATGCAGCGCCCGGACTGCATCCATGCCATCAGCGGCCGCGGCAAGGGTGGACGGCTGAGCATTCCTGCCGGCTGGGTCAGCATCACACTGGTACTGGACGGCACACTGGAGCTGAGCAATGGCGATCTGCCATGGCAGTTGGACGCGCGCCAGCTACAGCTCTGGGTGGACGGCAGCCTGCGCCACACCAACCGCGAGCATGGCTGGTGGCTGTGCATCGCCGCACCTGCAGCCCTGTGGCAAAAGCCGCCGAAGTCCACAGCATCCATCATCAACTGCCTGATCCCTCGCGAAATCACCTGCGACAGCGAGTTGGCACGCACGATAGTGCATCTATGCCGGCCACGCTGGTTCAAGCATCCCCTTGCAGCCAACGACGCGGCCTACAAACTGGGACTGCTCCGTGACGCGCTGATCGAGCGCCAGCAGCCGATGCAGACCCAACTAGAGCGCTGCAGCGGCCGCACCGCACTGCGTCGCCATCAAACCCTGCTGCGGCTGCTGCGCGTGCAGCACCTGATCCGCTGCACCATCGAGACCCGGCTGGACCTGATCAGCCTGGCCGCCGTGGCCAACTACTCGCCGACCCATCTGATCCGCATCTATCGCGACGTCTTTGGTGAAACGCCCAGCGAGTACGCGGCAAGACTTCGCAACAAACGCGCCTTGAATCTGGTGTGCAATACCGATCTATCGGTGTGCGAGATAGCCGAGTCATTGAGCTTTGAAAGTGAAAGCGCGTTCTGCCGTGCGTTCAAACACGCCTTTGGCTGCACCACTACCGCCGCCAGGCGCGGTCAGCAGGTGCAGGATAGTGTGTTGGCCGCCCCCAGCTTGTTGCCTCCACGCAACACTGTAGTCGCCCCTGCCCTGCAGCAATGGGCAGCAGCCTCCTGACCACCACCCAGCGGCATCAATGCCCGCCGTCCAGCGCCTTGAGCTCACTGACCAGGGCGCTGGCCGCTTC
The DNA here is from genome assembly GCF_056760235.1 of Stenotrophomonas sp. STEN018. Classification (NCBI taxonomy): domain Bacteria; kingdom Pseudomonadati; phylum Pseudomonadota; class Gammaproteobacteria; order Lysobacterales; family Lysobacteraceae; genus Stenotrophomonas; species Stenotrophomonas sp. STEN018. The sequence continues at coordinate 18,057 of NZ_JBRREK010000013.1, read as the reverse complement.
GGCACCATCGCCGTACAACATGCGGGTGTTGTCAGCGTAGAACAGCGCGTTTTCGATACCGGCAAAACCGGTACCCTTGCCGCGCTTGATGACGATGGTGTTCTTTGAATTGACCACATCCAGGATAGGCATGCCGTAGATCGGGCTGGTCGGGTCGGTTTTGGCGACCGGATTGACCACGTCGTTGGCGCCGATCACCAGCGATACATCGGTGTTGGCAAACTCTGGATTGATATCGTCCATATCGGCGATCAGGTCGTAGGGCACGCCGGCTTCGGCCAACAACACGTTCATATGCCCGGGCATGCGCCCGGCCACCGGGTGAATCGCGAACTTCACCTTGACCCCACGTTCGATCAAACGCTGCGCCAGCTCCCAGATCTTGTGCTGGGCCTGCGCTACCGCCATGCCGTAACCGGGCACGATCACCACACGCTCGGCGAAGGCCATCATCGCTGCGACATCGGCGGCCTCGATCGGCTTCTGCGTACCGCTGATTTCCGCGCCCTGGCCGCCACCACCGAAGTTGGAGAACAGCACACCGCTGATCGGCCGGTTCATCGCCTTGGCCATCAAGCGGGTCAGCAGGATGCCGGCCGCACCAACCATCATGCCGGCAATGATCAAGGCTTCATTGCCCAGCACATAGCCTTCAAATGCCACGGCCAGGCCGGTGAAAGCGTTGTACAGCGAGATCACCACCGGCATGTCAGCGCCGCCAATCGGCAACGTCATCAACACACCCAGCGCCAGCGCCACTGCGAAGAAGCTGATGATCGCCACCGGCTGCAGGCTTACCGCAGCCCACACGCCCAACACCACCATCGCCAGCGCAACCAGCAGATTGAAGACCTGCTGCCCTGGGAAGGTAACGCGCTTGTCCAAGCGACCGTCGAGTTTGGCCCAGGCAATGATCGAGCCGGACAGCGACACCGCGCCGATCGCAGAACCAATCACCGCCAGCGCCAGCACCGTATTCGACGGCAGTCGTGCCGAAAGATCGGCGATGGCCTGTGCGCTCCAATGGCTGGTGTCACGGCTGGCCAACTCGGAGAAACGCAGCAGCTCCACCGCACCAATAGCCGCGGCCGAACCACCGCCCATGCCGTTGTACAGTGCCACCATCTGCGGCATGTCGGTGATGGCCACTTTCTTGGCCGACACCCATGCCAGCCCGGTGCCCAGCACCAAGGCCACCGCGATCAACGCGATGTTGTGCAGCCCCGGCAGGAAGAACGTGGCCGCGGTGGCGATCAACATACCCGCGCCGGCCCATTGGATGCCGCTGCGCGCGGTCTTGGGCGAGGCCATGCGCTGCAGGCCGAGCAGGAACAGCGTGGCAGCGACCAGATAACTCGTGTTGACCAGGATCGATATGCTCATGCACCGGCCTCCAGAGCCGTGTCGGTATGGCGAGGAGACTGCTTGTCGAGGCGATGGTGTTCGCGCATTTCAATGGCGGTTTTCAGCAGACCAATCATGCCCAGCCCGAACGCCACCAAGCCCAGCGACAGCTGCGACAGCGCCGTGGTCGGTGCCAACGCGGCGCCCAGCAAACCCAGCACGATAGGCAACAGCGCCTGCACACAGATCAGCCCCAGCAACAGGCCGCCCTTGCGCGGGTCTTCCCATGCTTTTTTCGACATTTTGTTCTGGGTCCTGGTCGGATCCTGCAGCGAAGACATACCTACGCCCACACCCGCATACAACAGCGTGTTGTTGTAGGCGTCCAGCATGCCATCCAAGCCGTTGAGCAGCGGCAGCGCCGCATAGGCGAACGCCACCAGCAAGGCTGGATACTGAAGGTAGCTGAGCCATTGGAAAACCTGCCGGGCGCTGATCGAGGATCTGTCGGCACTACCAGTGGGGGAACTCACTTGCCCTTCCCTTCCGGCTTTTTCGAGCTCTTGAACATGTCCAGCATGCGCTCGGTCACCACATAGCCGCCAGCTGCATTGCCTGCGCCCAGCGCCACGGCGATGAAACCGATCACTTTCTCCAGCGTGGTATCGGCATGGCCGAGTACCACCATCGCACCGATCAGCACGATGCCGTGGATGAAGTTGGAACCGGACATCAACGGTGTGTGCAGGATCACCGGCACCCGCGAGATGATCACGTGGCCGGCAATCGCTGCCAGCATGAAGATGTACAACGCTACGAACCCGTCGCTCATTGCTTGGTCTCTCCGAGGCTGGAAGCGCCTGTCCGGCATCATAACCATCTGGCCGAAGCCGGCGCGACCGTTGCGTTGTCAACCGTTTGCGCGCCCGTGCGTTATCTGCCCCAGAGACCACAACCGAGACGCTACCCTGTGCTGGTGACCAGCCCGCCCCTGATGCCGCCTGCCGCTGTACCCGCCTCGCTGGACGCCTTCCTGGCGGGCATAGGCCCGCGCGCGTTCCGTTTCGCCGAGGCCGGCCTGCGCCAGCGCGACGATGCGCTGGACGCGGTACAGGACGCCATGGAGCGCATGCTGGGCTACCGCCAGCGGCCAGCAGAGGAATGGACAGCGCTGTTCTGGAGCATCCTGCGCCGGCGCATCATCGACCTGCAGCGCCGCCGCAGCTTCCGCCTGAAGTTCTGGGCCGCGCAGGAAGATCACGATCAGGACAGCACCATCGACTGGGCCGATGAGTCACCCGGCCCTGCACAGACACATGAACAGCAGCGCAGTTACGCGCAGCTGGTACAGGCGCTGCGGCAGCTACCGGCCCGCCAGCGCGAGGCCTTCAGCCTGCGCGTACTGCAGGAACTGGACGTGGCCACCACCGCCAAGGCCATGGGCTGTTCGGAAGGCTCGGTAAAAACCCACCTGTCGCGTGCCCGCGACGCATTGCAGAAACAACTGGAGGCCACGCGGTGAACCGCCTGCCCACACATCCCGAAGTATTCGACCATCAGGCCCGGCAGCTGCAGCAACAGGCCGATGCCGCGCTATCGCCGGCCACCCTGGCGCGGCTGCGACAGGCACGTCAGCACGCCAACATGGCGAGTACGCCATCGGTATGGCGCCGCCATCGCTGGTGGCTAGCTACTGCCTGCTCGGCACTGCTGGCCGTGCCGATAGCAATGCAGTTCAATCACAGCGCGCAGCCGCCTGCTGCCCCCCTGATTGCCAACCAGAACGCCGACGCTGGCGACGACACCTTGCTGTTCGACGAAAGCCCGGAGCTGTACCTGTGGCTGGGCTCCGACAATCTGGCGATGGAATGACGATGATGAAGACCTTACTGCCCTATCTGCTGCTGCCGCTGTTGCTGCTCTGTGCCAGCGCCCCTGCCGTCGCCCAGCAGCAGTTGCCCGAATGGGATCAACTGACCCCGGCCCAGCGCGAGACATTGATCGCACCAGTGCGCGACCGCTGGAATGCCTCACCCGAGCGCCGCCAACGCAGTTATGAGCACGCCCGTAGCTGGCAACAGATGACTCCGGAACAGCGCGAGCAGGCCCGTCGCGGCATGCACCGCTTCGAGAACATGTCGCCGGACCAGCGCCGCGACGCGCAGGCGTTGTTCGACAAGATGCGCGGCATGGACAAGGACCAGCGCCAGCAACTGCGCGATCAGTGGAACAAGATGAGCCCGGAACAGCGCCGGCAATGGGTACAGGCCAACCCGCCAGCAGCGCGCTCCCCGCACTGACCCTGCACCGTAGTGCCGAGCCATGCTCGGCAGAAGCGTTCCAAGCAATGCCAGCACACCCTTGTGGGAGCGGCGTAAGCCGCGAAGCTGACGTCAATCAAATTACAGACAAGCCTGCATCCCGATGGATGACCGGCTTCGCGGCTTACGCCGCTCCTACAAGATCCACGTATAACGCTGCAGCGGAGCTACCACGTCAGCCTCCCCCCACGCCTTCGGCGTAAGGGAGGGAGCGTAGTGCCAAGCCATGCTCGGCAGAGGCTTCAGCAGCTACGTCAATCCGCGCGTGCATTTCCCGTTTGGACTAAGCTTGGCAACGCCGTGCGCAGCCTCATTACCCGATTCACTCCAGCCCGGTGATGCCTTGATTGCTGCCACCTTTACCGCAGCGAGACACCTGTTGACAAAGCACTCCGATACACCCTCGAGCATCCTCAGTTTTTGGCGCGACGTTGAGGTGTTCTGCATCCCGCCCACGCCGACACAGCGGGATATTGAAGCTCCTACGGCACTCAGCCGCGTGCGCTGTTCCAGCGAAGCCCTTCAATTACCTTGGGAGAGGCCTGAGTACGCACCGTCCCGAACAACGACCTGGCTCCACACGATCTATCTTGGATCCACGCTCACCCAATACCTGCAGGAAGAGGTGCGGCGTCAGGTCATTCCCAATGCACCTGATGACGAGCAGTCCGAACGGCGCGTGCCGACGCAGGGCTGGCTGGGCGCATTCGTCGTCAATTCTGCCGGCGTGCATTTGCCCGACAGCTACTTGGTGGCCTCCTTCGTAGAAGGGCTTGCAGCGCTACGAGAGCTAGGCGGCCTCAGCACTCTCCCGCTGCGCCTAAAGCGCGCAGGACAGGACTTTGCGGAGCGCTGCGCTGCGCCTGCCGGTGTCGCTGGCAGGGTCCACAAGGATGCAGTTGCCGGCGGTGCCGATCTAGAATCTGTGGCGGCCGGGCCAGTCTCTGCCCACACCGCAGCAGCTTCAGAGCAAAGCGCCTCCAACCCCACGCCCTTTACGCGACAGCTGCTGCTGGAGGAAGTACGGATCCTCGTCACCAAGCTCACCGGAACGGAAGCCCCGATCGATTGGAGCCAATGGGAGATCGTGGTGAAGAGCTCCCGCATTCCCATACAGAAGCAACAGAAGGCCAGGGAGGCGGCGATCGACTTCCTGAACTCCTTTTTCCTCGATGACCTCCAGCGCCTGATTGGGCTAGCTAACAGCGGCACCCCACTGGATGCTGGTCTGACGGCCTACCTCGGCGGCCCTACCCCCCTGAACAAGCGCGTTGATGTACTCGCCGACCACAACGCAATGGCTGCCTTGACGTCTGCCAGGCACATGCCACTTGGCCGCTGGCCCTCCAATCCTGAACATCACCTTTCCCTCGCCCAACAGGCCGCGGTGGCTACCATCCTCCGGCCAGACATGCACAGGGCACTTCTCGGGGTTAACGGGCCGCCGGGTACCGGCAAGACGACTCTGCTGTGTGACGTAATCGCCAACGTTGTGATCGAACGCGCCGCTCGGATTGCAGCCCTGGCCAAGCCTGCCGACGTCTTCTCCCGTGCCATACAGATCGGGGGGAAACGGTTCTCGCCCATCAACCCACAGGTAATGGGCGCGTCGAGTATTGTGGTGACCAGCAGCAACAACAACGCGGTAAAAAACATCACCCAGGAGCTACCCGCCCTGGCCAAAATCGATCCGGCTAGCTTCCCCGGCGCCAACTACTTCGCTGAAGTCTCGGCCAGCGTGTTCGCATCTCAGAAGGTGATGCAGGAAGTCGATGGGGAGCAGGCACCAGTCCCTACATGGGGCATCGTTGCAGCCGCCTTGGGCAATTCTGGCAACCGCGATAGTTTCATCCGCGGCTTCTTCAACGAGTCAACAGCCAAACGCGTCGACGCCGCGCCTGTACGCACCATGGCGCAAACTCTGGAGGAGGCCATTACCAGCGGCGTCGCCAACAACGCAGCATGGGAAGAGACGAAACAGACTTTCGTGGCCAGCCACGCGCATCTGACCAATGTGACCGTAGCGGTGGCAAAGGCCGAGGCCGCCATCAGGCGAACCGACACGGTTCTGCACATGCTCGGACAGCAGCGCACCGAGGCAGCCACTGCCTTGGTCAACGTGAGTTCGCGGGCACAGGAACAGCATCACCTTGCCGCCGCGACCAAGGAGCACGAACAGGATCTTGACCGCCTCGTCAGCTCCTTGACCGCATTGAACGGGGCTCTGCAGCTGAACCTGCTTGACTCCCTGCTGAGCAAACTGGGAATCGTCACTGCGAAACTGCGCGCCAGAGAGCAGCTGCTGCTTCCCGCCAGAGTGGCCATTGCCAACACTACCGGGAAACTTGACACAGCCAAACAGGCGCAGGCCCGCGCTGAGGCGGATTTGCTCACGCTCAGAAAGCATCTGCAGGATCTGAACGACAATATCCGCCAGCTCCAGCAGGAGATCGACATGATCGCCCCTGCCCGTGAGGCTGCGAGCGCTTACGGAGTTACCAATTTCGCGACCGCCGCACTGTTCGATCAATCCCACGAAGAGCTGCACCGCTCCAGCGCCGGGGTAAGCCAAGCCATCGACCTGCTGCGCGGCCGGCTGTTCCTGCAGGCGATGGACCTGCACCGTGACACGATTCTGGCTAACGGCGCCAAGTTCAAAGGCAACCTGCGCATCGCCAGCGCAATGCTCAGAGGCACCGCCGACGACAAGCTGGAAGCCTCGAACCGGCCGGCCGTCTGGGATTCGTTCTTCTTCGTTGTCCCCGTGGTCTCGACCACGCTGGCCAGCTTTCCGCGCCTTTTCAAGGACATGGGAGCCGACAGCATCGGCATGGTGCTGCTGGATGAAGCTGGCCAAGCCAACCCGCAGCATGCCGCCGGGGCTATCTACCGTGCCAAGCGGACTGTCATGGTGGGCGACCCTCTGCAGATCGAACCGGTGGTCACGTCTCCACCACTGTTGATTGAGGAACTCCGGCGCCTGCACGACGTCAGCCCTATCTGGTCTCCGTCCCATGAATCCGCCCAGACGCTCGCTGACCGTGTGACAACTTTCGGCTCATGGGTGGGGAAGGTGGCCGATGCAGACTGTCGCGTCTGGACAGGGATGCCACTGCGTACCCACAGACGCTGCGAAGACCCCATGTTCTCGGTCGCCAATGCAATCGCCTACGACAATCAGATGGTTCAGGGGAAGGTTGACCGGAAAGGCGCTCCTACCACGGCACAGCTCAGTCCGCTACCGCGGCCAAGCACCTGGCTACACGTGACCTCCAGCAAGATCGAGCACCCGGTCTGCAAAGAGGAGTTGGATGCGGTGGTCGACCTGCTGCAACAACTCCAACCAGCGAGTGGCCAGCTGCCTCACAAGACTTTCGTCATCTCGCCTTTCCGCAAGGTAGCGCAAGCCGTGACCAGAGCAGTGCGGCCTTTCGCTCACGTGGAAGCTGGCACAGTGCACACCTTTCAAGGCAAAGAAGCACCGATCGTCATCCTGGTGCTTGGCACTGGGCCAGAGAACGTTGGCGCGCGCAATTGGGCCTCGGCCAAGCCCAATCTGCTCAACGTGGCGGTCACACGGGCCCAGCACCGCCTATATGTTATCGGCGATGTAAACCTGTGGTCAGGGATGCCCTACTTCCAAGAACTGCACCGCGCCCTGACGCAGTAGGGCGACCTATGGCTCAAAAGCCGCTCCCTCCCCTACGCCTTCGGCGCAAGGGAGGGAGCGTAGTGCCGAGCGATGCTCGGCATGGACTTCACCCGCGTTGCATCAGTGCTGTAGGGGCGGCGTAAGCCGCGAAGCTGACGTCAATTAAACTACAGACAAGCCTGCATCCCGATGGATGACCTGCTTCGCGGCTTACGCCGCTCCCACAAGGTCTATCGGCGAGGCTTCAGCCGAGCATGGCTCGGCTCTACCCGGGTCGGTCAGGCCGGTCAGACCGGCGGGATCTCGCCACCGGCTGGGCGTTGCGGCCACACCGTCTTGGCCAGCAGCTCATCGTTCCAGTCGAACGACAACTTGCCGTCCTTCAGGAACAAGGCCACGAAGTTGTAGACGTTGCGCGAAAACATCTCGCTGGCGTGTACCGCGCCCATGCTGGCCAGGTTGAGTGGACCAGCAACCGTCACCCCGCCAACCTCGACGGTTTGACCCGGCTGGGTAGCTTCGCAGTTACCGCCGGTCTCAGCCGCCAGATCGACGATCACGCTGCCCGTGCGCATACCCGCCACCATCGCCGACGTAACGATCTTCGGTGCCGGACGCCCCGGCACAGCGGCCGTGCAGACCACTACATCCACGCCTTTCAGATGCTCCGCCAGGCGACGTTGCTGTTCAGCACGTTCCTCGTCAGTCAGCTGCCTGGCGTAACCGCCCTCGCCTGCCGCGCTGACGCCCAGATCCAGAAACTTGCCGCCCAGCGATTCAATCTGCTCGCGGGTTTCCGGACGCACATCGAAACCTTCAACCGCTGCACCCAGCCGCTTGGCGGTGGCAACTGCCTGCAGGCCAGCTACACCGGCACCCACGATCAACACCTTGGACGGGCGGATGGTGCCGGCAGCGGTGGTCAGCATCGGGAAGAAGCGCGGTGCCAGTTGCGCGGCGATCAAAGTCGCCTTGTAACCGGCCATGCCGGCCTGTGAGCTGAGTACGTCCATCGCCTGCGCACGGGTGGTACGCGGCAATCGTTCCAACGGGAAGGTTTGCAGCTGCCGCGCCTGCAGCGCAGCCGCGCGCGCGGGGTCGGCTTCAGGCTGCACACCGCCCACCAACACCGCACCCGTCTTCAGGCGGGCAATGGTGGGCAAGGACGGCGCCTGCACGCACAACAGCAGATCCGCACTTTCCAGCGCGTCACCCAACTGTGCACCTGCATCCACATAGGCCTGATCGGGGAAGCCCGCGGCCGTACCTGCGCCGGCCTGCAGGTGTACCTGCGCGCCGGCTGCAACAAGCTTCTTCACCGTTTCCGGCGTGGCGGCGACGCGTCGCTCGCCTTCAGCGGTTTCCTTCAATATCAAGACATCTACGGCCATTCCAGTCCTCGATGCGCAGCGGATCAACCGCCGGATCGTAGCAAAGCCGGTGCCCTGTGCGGCAGGCCCTGGCCTGCCGGTCTGCAATCAGTGCGCTGCGCCCTGCGGCTCAAGGCGGTCGATCACGCCTTGCATGGCGCTGTCGAAGGCGCCGTCATCCACGTGCGGACGCAGCCGTTCCAGTCGCACCATCACCGCCAGCTCCTCCGGCGAGGCCACACAGAAGCGGATGCCGCGACGGTTGACGAACAGCAGCCGCGAGGAGATCGGGCTCACCCACGACAACTTGCCGGCCTGCATCTTGCCGTCCTTGTCGATGAAATCCAGCCAGGTGCCGATCTCCATCCTGCGGAAACGCTCGGCATCGGTGTCATCGAAATCTTCGGCCTTGGTCGCGCTACCAAACTCGATGGCGGGTGTTTCCGGCGCGGGCGGGGTCGGCAGGGCTACCTGCGGCAGTTCCGGCAGCGCGCGTTCCAGTTCCGGACGCAGCTCAGCAATCGACTGCAAGGTGTCATGCAGCGCGTCGATCGCGGTGGTGCCGCCATCGCCATGCAGGCCGACACTGGCAAACACCTTGCGCAGGCCAGGCTGGCTGGACTGCAACCACGGCTTGCCAACGATATGACGGCGCGCCTCGGTGACTTCTTCCAGCACGTCGTCGGCCAGCTTCAAGGCCTCGGCCACACCCTCGCCTTCGTCGCCTTCGCGCAGCAGGGTGAGAGTGAGATGGTGGTTCCAGGGCTGGCGCAGGAAGTCGGCAATGGCCTTGGGCAGGGTCGCATCAGCAACGCGCTTGTCCAGCTCGGCAGTGGCGCGGTTGCGCGCGACTTCCAGTTTTTCCTGGCCGCGCTGGGTTTCGGCGGCGCGGCGCTCGGTGATTTCAATCCGGCGCCGATGCTGGGCCAGGAAGTCACGGAATTCTTCTTCCAGTGTCAGGAAGATCGCCAGGTTCTCGTTGAACTCGGCGGTCAATCTTTCAATGATTTCTTCGACCTTGCCCATCAGCGCGCGCTCGGCCTGGCTTTCGCCGGCGTTGCCCTCGCAGGCCTCGGCCAGCGAATTGAGCAGCTTGCGCGCCGGGTGGGTCTTCTGCACGAACATGCGCCGGTCGAGCATGGCGACCTTGACGAAGGGCACCACCAGCCGGCCGATCAGCTCACGCGAGCGGCCTTCCAGATCACGCTCGTCCAGCATCACATCGAACAGCATGCCGACCAGATCGATCGCATCCTCGTCCTGCGGGTCCAGATGCGTCTGCTGCGGGTCAACACCCAACCGCGTCGCACCGGACAGCACTTCACTCTTGAGCCGCTGCGCCAGTGATTCGCCATCCTCGCCCACTGCCGCGCGCAGAGTTGCGCTGGGCGTGGCCTGCAGCAGCGACAACACCGACATCATCTCGCGCTGGTTCAAGGAACGCTGATGGCCAGCGCCGGCCTGCCCTGCTTCCGCTGAAGACGCCGACGCGCCCTCACGGGTCTGCCGGCTCTGCGCCAGCAGCTCGTGCAGTGCTTCCAGCACCATGTTCTGTGGATTGCCGTAGGCCTGTTCGGCATCAAAACCTGCCGCTGCCTGAGCAGCAGCCTGACCGGCCATGCTGCCGCGGCGCTGGGTCCAGCGCTCGGAAAAGCGCCGCGCCCACATCGGCGCGTGGCCAGGATCAAATCCGTCCTCGTCTTCCTGCGCGGCCTGCGCCATCTGCTCGGCCGAGGGCCGTTGCGGGCTTGGTCGACGCGGCGTAGCGATCTCCGGTGCGGCACCGGCCTGGGCCAGACGCTCGTCCACCGCCTCGTACAGTTTGCCGATACCGGCCGCAAACTCACGCTCGCACAGCTTGAACAACACCAGCCGCACTTCAGCGGCCAGGTCACAGGTATAGAACGCCTCGTGCACGGCAACGCCGATATGCTCGGGGCCGATCGGGTTGGTATCAGCATCCAGCGCCGGCACCCCGGCCACCCAGGCCAGACGGTGATCGATGCGCAGCAATACCTGCTTCCAGTCGCGCAGCAGCACGGTCGCAAAATTGCGCACGGCCAGGCGTGACTCAAGAATGTGTTCAGGAACCAGGCTCAGACCGCCGTCGCTCTGTCCGGCCAGCACGGCTTCAGCCGACTGCGGAGTGCCCGCATCCAGCGCGGCCCAAGCCTGCTGCAGGTGCGAGTCAAACCGACGGGAGATTTCATCACGGCGGCGGCGCAGCTCGCGCATGCCGTCCAGAAACGCCAGCTGCGAGGGACCAGCCGTCTCGGCGCGATCGAACAAGGCGTCGTCAAACCCCGCCAACACCTTGGCAAAGGCCTGCGACAGCACAGGCAAGGCGGCCTCGCGGGCCACGCCAAGCAGGTTCTGGTTACGACCGGGCTGACCGGCGGGATGCGGGCTGGACATCATGCGCAAAGGCTCCACACCCTTACAGGCGCTGATCTTCTGGTAAACGGTTTAGGAAATGCAGACGCGGCCCCTGAATCCGCACGCGCATGGTAGGCGGAGAAGATGAACAGGGTAAGTGATGCAGTGCGCATTTCCCACCTCATGATCTCTTCACCGCAATACCAGCAATGCTAAGCGTGTCAGCGCTTATTAGCGACCCACGGCTTGTTCAGGGCAGGCAACACAGCGCACAAAACTGACCCCGGCCTGCGCGAAGGGGCCGGTACATGGGCGGCGTCTATAATCAGTAGCCGCCTCAGCCCCTGTGACCCATGTCCGACAACTGCTTCCTGCAAGCGCTGGATCAGCGCCATTCGGTGCCCTCCCTGCAACTGGGCGAGCCAGCGCCGGACCACGCCACGCAGCTGCGCATGCTGCAATCTGCGGTGCGCGTGCCGGACCACGGCAAGATGGTGCCGTTCCGCTTCCTGCGCCTGCAGGGCGAGGCCCGCCATGCGCTGGGTGAATTTCTGGCCCAACGCAGCCGCCAGCGCGACCCGCATGCGGCCGAAGCCGCAGTCGAGAAGGACCGCCAGCGCTTCTCCCATGCACCGCTGATCATCACCGTGATCGCGCGCCTGCAGGACAACCCGAAGGTGCCCGCGCAAGAACAGCTGCTCACCGCTGGCTGCGTCTGCTTTGCGCTGCTGCAGGCCGCACAGGGCGTTGGCTTCGGCGCGCAGTGGCTGACCGCCTGGATGACCAGCGACCCGGAAGTCGCCCGCCACCTGGGCTTGACCAGCAACGAGCAGATCGTCGGCTTCATCCATATCGGCACGCCGAAGATTGCCGTCCCTGACCGCGAGCGGCCCGATCCGGCAGCGCTGCTGCAGGACTGGCAGCCGTGAGCGTTGCCAACGCGCCACTAAAGCCGCTCTATCTGGTTGACGCCAGCCTGTATGTATTCCGCGCCTGGCACTCGATCCCCAACGAGTTCCAGGATGCGCAGGGTTGGCCGGTGAACGCAGTTCACGGTTTTGCCCGCTTCCTGCTCGACCTGCTGGAGCGCGAGCGCCCGCAGCATATCGCCGTGGCCTTCGACGAAGCGCTGGACAGCTGCTTCCGTCACGCGCTCTACCCCGCCTACAAGGGCAACCGCGACCCGGCCCCGGATGAACTGCGCCGCCAGTTCGCCCATTGCAAGGCGCTGTGCGCCGCGCTGGGGCTGGAAGTGCTGGCTGACCGCGAATACGAGGCCGACGACCTGATCGGCAGTGCCCTGCATGCCAGCCGTGGCCGCTTGCGCGGCGTCATCGTCTCAGCCGACAAGGACTTGTCGCAGCTGCTGCTGGAACACGACGAGCAGTGGGACTACGCCCGCAACGTACGCTGGGGCGCGGACGGGGTGAAGGCACGACAAGGTGTGCATGCGCATCAGGTGGCCGACTATCTGGCCCTGTGTGGCGATGCGGTCGACAACATCCCCGGTGTATCCGGCATTGGCGCCAAGTCCGCAGCGGTGCTGCTGGCCCATTTCGGCAGCATGGACACCCTGCTTGAGCGCATCGACGAAGTACCGTTCCTGCGCCTGCGCGGCGCTGCCACCATGGCGGTGCGGCTACGTGAGCAGCGCGAACAGGCGTTGCTGTTCCGCCAACTGACCACGATTGCCTTGAACGCCCCGCTGCACAATGCCGCCGGCTGCTTCGTGCGCGCCAATGGCGACGGCGACATGCTTGGCGGGCTGTGCGAGGCGCTGCGCTTTGGCCCGATGACCCGCCGTCGGCTGATGACTGCGGCCGGCCTGCAATCCCCTTCCACTCCTGCCAACGAGTTCGCATGAGCCAGAACACCGCCGAACCACGCGTCGTCTATGAAGGTAAATACCAGCGCATGCTGGTGCGCGGCAGCTGGGAGTACAGCGAGCGCACCCACGCCGGTGGCTTGGCCGCGATCATCATCGCCGTCACCCCGGATGATGAAGTGCTGTTCGTCGAACAGTTCCGCGTGCCGTTGCAGGCGCGCACCATCGAAATGCCGGCCGGCTTGGTCGGCGACATCGATGCCGGTGAATCCATCGAAGTTTCAGCCATACGCGAGCTGGAAGAAGAGACCGGCTGGACCGCCGATCATGCCGAAGTACTGATGATCGGCCCAACCTCCTCCGGCGCCAGCAGCGAGAAGATCGCCTTCGTCCGTGCTACCGGCCTGCGCAAGGTCGGCGACGGCGGCGGCGATGCCAGCGAAGACATCACCGTGCACAGTATCCCGCGCGAGCGCGCTGCTGCCTGGCTGGTGGAGAAGATGGGCGAAGGCTACGAGCTGGATGCGAAGCTGTGGGCCGGCCTGTGGATGATCGAACACCATCTGGATGGGCGCCCGCGTGGCTGATTCAGGCTTGCACAGCATTGCGCCGTTGCTCGGCGCCGATGATCCGGCGGTATTCACGGTGCACAACCCGCACGGTACTTCACCATTCCTGCTGCTTGCCGACCATGCCGGCCAGCGCGTGCCGCAGGCACTGCAGGACCTTGGTCTGCCGCAGGCAGAACTGGACCGGCACATCGGCTGGGATATCGGCATCGCCGGCACCACCCGCGCTCTGGCCGAACGTCTTGACGCCTGGGCAATCGAGCAGACCTATTCGCGACTACTGATCGACTGCAACCGACCGCTGGTGTCGCCGACGCTGATTCCTGAAGTCAGCGATGGCACCGCTGTTCCCGGCAATCTCGGTCTTGATCCGCAGCAACGCCAACAGCGTATCGATGCGATCCACGCGCCTTATCACGCGCGGATCGACGCCGAGCTGGACCGCCGCCGCGATGCGGGCATGCCGACCTTGCTGGTGATGATGCACAGCTTCACCCCGGCAATGAACGGCGCACAGCGTCCTTGGCATGTCGGCGTGCTCTACCACCAGGACACCCGCTTTGCGCATGCGTTGCTGCTGGCGTTGCGCGAGGAGGGCGATCTGGTGGTTGGCGACAACCAGCCGTACTCGGTCAACAGCAGCAGCGACTACGCAGTACCGGTACATGGCGAAGGCCGTAGCCTGGTGCATGTGGAACTGGAAATCCGTCAGGACCTGATTGCTGATGCCGCGGGCCAACAGGCCTGGGCGGAGCGACTGGAGCGGATTTTCCGCGGCTTGCAGCCTGCACTGCTCGCCATGCAGAAACCTTGCGCCGCTTTGTAGGAGCGGCGGAAGCCGCGAAGCTGATGGAGTTTCGGACGTAGCGCTTGTAACGCCCCTGCCGAGCATGGCTCGGCACTACAGACTGTTGCTTCTCTTGTGGGAGCGGCGTAGGCCGGGAGGCGGATGGTGTTTCGGACGTAGCGCTTGTAACGCCCCTGCCGAGCATGGCTCGGCACTACAGGCTGTTGCTTCTCTTGTGGGAGCCGCATAAGCCGCGAAGCTGATGCTGGTTCCAGCAACAGCAGTACTTCGCATCATGCATTGCCAGCTTCCCGGCTTATGGCCCGAGGCCACCCAGCGCCGCTCCTACAACAAGCGTCGGCGTTGGCACGTCGGACCATGGAAAAGGTTTGTAGCCCTGCACCTGCAACGGCACACCCAAGGCATCGAAGGTAGCGACAATTTCCGCACAGCGCTTCCGGTCCAGCTGTTCACCCATACGCAACGGCAGCTCACGACATGCCGCCAGCGCCTCGCCAATCGGTATCGCCAACAACACCGCCACCTGCCGCGCCGCATCCTTCACGCATTGCGCTGGGCATTGCGCCAACACCACATCGAAACTGGCGTAAATACCAAGCCCGACACCCAACGCCCGCGCGGCTTCCTGCTCAGCCTCCGAGGCTTCACCCAAATTTTCATCGATACCTGGCACCTGCAGGAACGCGTCGTACTCGGCGTAGTAATCCAGCGCCGCCGCGTACTCCTCCAAGGTGGATAGCGGACGCTGACGTTTCTGCACATCGAGCACATCGGCAAAGGTCGCCGGCTCCAGGAAACTGGATAGGCCCAAGGCCTGGGCCGCTGCCGGCAATTCATCGTCATCGAATACCTCCGCTTCGCAGGCTGGCAGCCAGAACGAAGCATTCAATGCATCGCCAGCGCTGGCGTGCACCCAGCCGTAGCGCGCCCATGCTTCATCGTCGTCATTGCAGCTGGCGAAGCTATCCAGGGTCTGGCGGATATCCAATAGTTCAATCATGCGTCGCTGGGCAAGCAGTCAGGAGAGCTGCAGTCTACCGACGCCGAACGCAGCCGCAACGCAACAACCACACCCAGCGCGGCAAACAACGCAGCGCCATATTGCGCATTGACCAGGCCTTGCAGCGCCTGCGCGCTGTCGGCAGGGGCTGTTGCGCGCGTCGCGTTGGCCAGCATTACCAACACGGCCAGGCCCAAGGCACCGCCGATCTGCTGTGTCGTCGCCGCCATGCCGGAGGCCACGCCTTGCTGCGCGGCGGGAACGCCCTGCCCCGCGACGATCCACATCGCCGTCCAGGTCATGCCTTGGCCCACGCTGAGCAGCACGATGCCCGGCAACAACGGCCAGTAGCCCGCGCCGTGCGGCAATGCCAACGCAACACCGGCAATACCCAAGGCGCCAGCAGCCAATCCCCAGCCCAGCACCTGTCGCGGCGAGCGCGCCGCCAACATGCGTTCGGCAATGCGGATGCCGACGGTGCACAGCAGGGTCGGTGGCAGGAATGCCAGGCCAGCCTGCAGCGGACTCCAGCCGTAACCATCCTGGTAGTACAGCGCCAGGAAGTAGTACTGCACGCCGAAGCTGCTCATGAACAGCATGGTCAACCACATCGCAGCGCGCAGTCCCGGTATCCGCAGTAGGGCGAAATGCATCAAGGGATCAGCGCTGCGCTGTTCAATCAGCACGAAGCCCGCCAGCAACAACAATGACAACAGCAGGCACGCCAGCGTGATCGGTGCTGCCCAGCCCCATTCCGGCCCCTGTACCAAGGTGGTGACCAGCAGGCTGCCGCCAACAGTGGCCGTGAAGCAGCCCGCCAGATCGAACGAGCGTCCACGCGCACGCGGGCCGTCCAACGGCAACCAGTAGCCGCCCAGCACCGCACAGGCAGCAGCAATGGGGACGATCACCAGCAATACCGATGCCCAACCGAACTGCTGGGTGAGCACGCCGCCGAGCAGGGTTCCCAACGCCAGGCCACCGGCGCTGGCCATACTCCAGATCGCCAACGCGCGATTGCGCGGCGCGCCTTCGGCATACAGCGTATTGATCAAGGCCAGCGTTGCCGGGAACAACAAGGCCGCGCCAATGCCCTGCATTGCGCGCGCGGCCACCAACAGCCCTGCGCTGCTGCTGAAGCCGCCTACCAGCGACCCGAGCGCGAACAAGGCCATTCCCAGCCGATAGAAGCGGCGCTTGCCCAGCAGGTCGGCTGCGCGTCCGCCCAGCAACAGACAGCCACCAAAGGCCACGGTATAGGCGCTGACCACCCATTGCAGTTGCTGCGCATTGATCTGCAGCGCGCGGCCCATGTCATGCAGGGCGACGAAGATGATGGTCGCGTCGAGGGCGATGATCAGCTGTGCCGTGGCCAGCAACGCGAGCGCCAACCGGGGCGTGGAGAACTGTGGTGACGATGAAACATGCATTGCACGGATCCAGAAACACGGAGGCGCCCAGTCTTATTGATGCGGCCGTGCAGATAAATCAGGATATGCACATATCTGTAATGCGAATCTGCATCAATGGACGCCATGGACCTCAACGCCGTACGCATGCTGGTGCAGGTTGCCGATGCCCGCAGCTTCACCGTAGCTGCAGGGCAACTCGGACTGAGCCAGTCGGGCCTGTCACGGGCAATCAGCCGTCTGGAACAGTCGCTGGGCGTACGCCTGCTCCATCGCAATACCCGCAACGTCAGCCTGACCCCGGATGGACGCCAGTTCGTCGAGCACTGCCAGCCGCTGCTGAGCGGACTGGAAGATGCGCAGCGCCAGTTGGGTGACCGCCCCTGCGTGCCGTCAGGCGTGCTGAAGCTGACCGCGCCGTCGATGTTCGGCCGCAAGGTGCTGGTGCCCTTGGCCGGAAAGCTGATCGCCGCGCATCCGCAACTGCAGTTCGAACTGGTGCTCAATGACCGCCTGGTCGATCTGGCCGAAGAAGGATTCGATGCCGCCCTGCGCACCGGCCCGATCAGCGACGTACGGCTGGTGGCGCGCCCGTTGCGGCCCTTGCGTTGGGTAACGGTCGCCGCCCCGGAATACCTTGCCCACCATGGTCAGCCCGCAACGGTAGAAGCGCTGCAGGAACATACCTGCCTGGCGGTGCGCAATCTGCGCAGTGGGCGCTTGGTCGACTGGCAGTTCCGGGCGCTGGATGGGCAGATGCACGACTTCACCCCGCCGACGCGGATGGTGTTCGACAGCGGCGACCCGCTGGTGGAAGCCGCGCTGGCAGGCGTCGGCATCGTCCAGGTGATGGACTTCGCCGTCGCCGACGCCTTGGCCGATGGGCGCCTGCAGCGCGTGCTGCAGGCCAATGAAGGACGCAGCCGCGCCCTGTCGCTGGTCTATCCGCCGTCAAGGCAGGTATCGCCCAAGCTGAAGGTTCTGGCAGAAGCCTTGCTGGCCGGCGAATGGTGAAACCGCAATGTCATGTTGTCCACACAGGCTGTGCCCTGACGGTTACACAAGCTGTGGATAAGCCCGCACAAGCCTTGTACACCAGACCTTTGCAGCCGCTGGTGATTTTTTGATCAAGCACAGCCTCTGGTAGTGCCGAGCCATGCTCGGCAGAGGCTTTACCAGTGACCCAACAAATGTGGGAGCGGCATCAGCCGCGAAGCTGGTGACAACGATCAGTCGAGCACTTCTGCGATCTGATCATTTACCAGCTTCGCGGGGGGCGCCCCGCCGAAAAAAATGTGTTTAGGTTAAACCCATTGCCCCCCATGGTGGGCACGAACGGGGGGTGGGTTTAAAACCGCGCAGCGGTGGGGTGGGCGGAGCAAA